>JBDTWU010000257.1:0-3134 GCA_040006535.1 bacterium
TTCTATTACAGGTCAATGGAGAGTAAGAGCTTACACTGCCTCGGATTCATTAAATTCCACTGCTCCGGACAGAACTATAACTTTCAGAAGAACAGGTTTATTAGCTTTGAATCAGGACTTCTTAGATGCAGCATTTCCGCCTCCATTCTGGGGATTGGACAACGGAGGGGGAACGACTCAATACTGGACAAGAAATACTGTCGGCGCTTATCAAACAGGTGTAGGTTCTGCTAAATATGATTTTTGGACAGCCAGTGCTGCTACTCCCATTCAGACATTAACAAGCAATCAATTCCCGCCTGTTACATTGTCGAATAATTATCTTAGATTCAATTATTCGCATGCATACTATTTGTCGGGTACGACTCTGGCAAATGATTCATGTAGAATCGAAACTTCAACTAATAACGGGTCAACATGGACAGTCTTATTAAGAATGGGAGCTTCTCAATCGATTTCATCAGGTTATAATTCTTCTCCGATTATGTCAACTCTTGCGTCACAATCTATATTTACTCCCACATCAGTTAATCAATGGGCAACAAAGATCTTATCGATGCCGGAGGGAACCAACAAAGTTCGTTTCGTAACAAAGAGCAATTTCGGAAATAATTTATACATAGACAATATTACATCTGGTCTTATCACAGGTCTTGGGGGAAATATTTTGAGTATAACTCCTGATAAATATGAGTTGTCCCAAAATTATCCTAATCCTTTCAACCCGACAACAAAAATAAATTTCTCAATACCAAAACAGGGATTGGTAACATTAAGAATATATGATGTGCTTGGCAAGGAAGTCATGACACTGATTAATGAGCAAAAGGCAATTGGAAATTATGAAGTAGTATTCACAACGGATAATCTGTCAAGCGGAGCTTATTTCTACAAGCTTGAAGCAGCTGAATTCTCTGCTATTAAGAGAATGGTTTTGATAAAATAAATTCCGGACAAATAATGGTAATTATATCTATGGGAAGCAAATATTATTACAGCTTCCCTTTTTTGTATTAAGAGTTGACTTAAAAGAAGTTTTTCTTTTCACTAAATTACAGAAATAAAATAATCCAAATGAAGCACACTCATATTTTAAAGAATGCACCGGAAGAAGGAAAAGTATATCGCGTTCATTATAAAGGAAGTGAAATTTATGATGCGAAAGTGCTTAATTACGAAGGTGGCTGCTGGGCAAAGATTAAGATTGAAAATATTTTGCCTTCAGAAAATGAAAAAATGTATAAGGAAGGACAGGAGTTTGATCTTAAGCTGGGATATTATTCATTGTATGAGCTTGATCAGAATCATACTGATAAAAATGAAAGAGAATGATTCTTTCCGAAGAAAAATTAAATTTGTCGGATACACAGACAAAGTTAATTAAAAGCGGGTGGGGCAAAACAATTTTTGAAGAAGCTGAAGTAAGAAAAATTGAATACGATACGGATGGAATAAAAATTGAAGGTTATTTAGCATATCCAAAAAGTATATTCAAAAAATATCCTCTCATAATTTGGAACCGCGGCGGAAACAGGTCCGAAGGAAAAATTGATGATTTCTTAGCACAAGGAATATTTGGTGAAATAGCTTCATGGGGGTATGTAGTGCTGGCATCTCAGTATAGGAAAAATGATGAGTTTGGTGGTAAGGATGTAAATGATGTTTTTAACTTAATTTCCTTAGCAGAAGAAATTTCATATTGCGAAACAAGCAAAATAGGAATAGAGGGGTGGAGCCGGGGAGGTATGATGGCCTATAAAGTATTGACAAGGACAGATAAAATCAGTTGCGCAATAATTATTTCAGGTCTCGCGGATTTATTCAGAAGTGCAGAGAACAGAAGTGGATTAACTTCTGTTTATAAAGAATTGTTCGGTAATGAAAATGAAAATGTATTTGAGGAAAGAATGAGGGAAAGATCTGCAGTATATTTTGCAGACAAAATTAACAAAGCAACACACGTCATGTTAATCCACGGAACTGCAGATGATAAGATATCCTGTGAGGATTCCAAAGATATGTATAAAAAATTAAAAGCCAATGGAATAAATTGTGAGTTGAGGCTGATTCCCGGGGGTGATCACTATTTGAGAAAGCAACGAATTGAGCTTGTTAACTTGAGAAAAGAATGGTTTGGCAAGTTTTTAAAAAATTGAAATTAAATATTTTAATCAAATGTTCAATTAGAGCATTTTAAAATCAAATAAAAGAAAGGAATTAAGATTATGTATGATCCCATTATGGTTCAACCGATGAAAGACGAAGCCAAAGAAATTGGGTTTAAAGAACTCAACACTCCGGAAGAAGTAAATGAAGAGCTAAAGAAAAAAGGAACAACTCTTATATTCGTGAATTCAGTTTGCGGATGCGCAGCAGGTAAAGCCAGACCGGGGCTTTCTCTCGCAATTGAATGGGCAAAAGAGAATAATGCCATGCCTGATAATATGGTTACTGTATTTGCCGGCATGGATAAAGATGCAGTTGAAGAATCAAGAAAATATTTCACCGGATATGCACCTTCTTCGCCTCAAGTCGCATTGATAAAAGATGGCAAGCTTATTCACATGATTCAGAGATTTGAGATTGAAAGCAATGATGCTAACACAGTTGCAAATAAAGTAGCAGGTGCATTAAAAGAATATTGTATTAAAGAAACCGCAGCCAATTAATAGAAATATTTAAGGAGCCGAATAATTATTAGGAAAGCTTCATTGTATTTCCAGTTTAATTTTTTACTATTCATTATTATATTTGTAAGGAAGAACATAAAATGATTCTTAGATACATGAATTAACAATTTGGAATTTAAATGAGATCGTATATAGTTATACAAAGCTATTATAAGTTGTAGAAGTTCTCGACAGATATAAAGTTATAAGTTAATTAATAAAGACTTGAAATAACTAATAATACATTTTAAGTTAAAACGTTTTTCAAAATTTACGAAACAATATTAAAATAGTTGGTTGAAATTAATTAAAAAAACTTTTGTCTCTGGAATAAGAATAATTACCCAAAATTATTTTAAATTTAAAACTCAGAAAAATGGATAGCAACTTTTCAAGTAGAGTTCAGGATGTAATAAGACTAAGCAGAGAAGAAGCAATTCGACTTGGACATGATTACATTGGAAC
>JBDTWU010000258.1:0-9269 GCA_040006535.1 bacterium
ATATGGTAAAAAAATATTTTAATAATCCGATAGGTGTACTTCCGTATTTTGGTCCTAAAAAATAATTTATAAATTTAATTCATAAAATCAGTAATGGTTAAATTAATTGCATATTACAAAGAACCTGAGGACAAATCAGTTTTTGAAAAGAAATATTTTGATGAACACCTGCCATTGGCAGAAAAGATGCCCGGATTGATAAAAGCTGAAGTCTCAAAGTTAAAAGGTATAGGTGAAGGTAGCAGTAAATTTTATATGCAGACAGATTTATATTTTGATAATTCTGAGTCTCTTAATTCTGCAATGATATCGCCTGAAGGAAAATCTGCCGCAAAAAATCTGATGTCTTTTGCAAAGGATATTGTAACGATGTCAATTGGTGAAATTGTATAATTATTTAGTTACTTTAATTATAGAAATTTTAATCTAAGTTAAATAAAAATTTCCGGAACAAATTTTCATATTCACTGTTACAATAGAAAACAAATTTAATAAAACCTTAAAATAACGGAGGTTATAATGTCAGGTAATTTAGATAACAGCAACGACGACGTCTTCATGGAAATATCTAAAAAAATGAAATACGGAGCGCCGGAGTTAAAAAAGTTATATCAAAAATATTTGACCAGGGGATTGATGGTCGCGGTAGTTTTGATCACAGTATTATCTGTTTCAAGCTTAGCGTACATACTTTGGGCAAAAGATAAGGAAGCAAGAGACAAGGATAATCAGACAAGAGAAATTACATTAGCTGACCTTGATGTACCTCCGCCAATTGATGAAGTTCCGCCTGAGATTCCGAAAGAAGTTGCATTGAAGGATTTGTCAGCACTGGCACCTGAACCTGTTGCTAAGAAATTAGTGATTGAAGAAGTTAAATTAAAAAACCAGAAGGAACTTGAAGATGTTAAACTGCCTGTGGCATCGACAGGTACCGATGATCCAACTAAAGTAAATCCGGATTTCAGCGGAAAAGTTGAGGAGAAGAAAGTAGAAGAAAAAGTAGAAAAAAAAGAAGAAAAGAAAAAAGATGTGTTCCAGCAATTTGAAGTTGAGAAAGCACCGGTTGCAGTTAACCTGGGATCTGTTAAAGGTTCAATGAGGTATCCTGAAATTGCAAGACAATCGGGGATCGAAGGAAGAGTAGTTGCAAAGGTATTAGTTGGAACTGATGGATCAATATTAAAAGTAGGAGGTATCAGCGGTCCCGAAGTTTTCCGTGATGAAGTTTCTGATAAAGTTATGAATCTTCAATTTACTCCGGCGCTTCAAAGCGGTCAGCCTGTAAAATGCTGGGTGAGTGTTCCCTTCAGCTTTACTTTAAGTGCCAAAGATAAAAGGAAGTCGAATGATGATGAGGATAAAGGGGACGGCGAATAAATATTTTTTGATAACCTGTTCTTTTAAAAGTATAGCATAACAAATTTTCTTTCACAGACTTCACTTTTATTCAGAATCAAAAGCTTAATGTGTAACATGGGAAAAAAAATGAATATATCAGTTATAATAAATTTCGCAACAGCTGCTATAACATTTATTTTTGGAATCTTATTATTATCGGGTAAACTTTTTCCCGGAGGAGTTGATTCTTCAAAGCTCATGTTTGGAATTGTCCTTGTAATTTACGGCATCTACCGGTTTATTAATTCGTTTACGAGGATCAAGCAGGCAAAAATGGAAGAGGAAAGAATTAAAATTAATGAAAAAAGAGAAAGTCTTTTTACTAAATAATGAAAAAGGTTTTTGTATATATCTTCTTATTGATTGGTTCATTGACATTTCATTCATGCAAATTTGACGAGATAAAATCTGTTTCCACTACAGGACAAATTACAATCGTTGTTGATGAAAATGTTGAACCTTTGATGAAAGACGAAATTAGGGAATTTGAAAGACTAAACCCGGAAGCTAAAATTATTTTGAAGAGTGTTCCTACAAATAATGCAATCGTTGATCTTATAAACGGGGAGACCCAGCTAATAGTTGTAAGCCGGAATTTTTCGAAAGAAGAGAGGGAAGCACTCGTAAAAAATAAACTTGAAATAAAAGAGTATCCCCTGGCTGTAGATGGTATCGGATTTATTGTGAATGTAAAAAACCCTGTTCAAAGGGTTACTTCAGAGGACCTTAAAAAAATATTATCCGGAGATTATAAATTATGGACTGATATAAAATCACCTGTTGAAGAGCAGGATGCTGAAGCTAAAAAATATTTTACAGGATCAAAGAATAATATCAAAATTTTTATACAAAGAAAAAATTCATCAACCAATAAGTATGTACAGGACAGCATTTTAAAAGTTAATCAGTATAATTCTTCTGCCGTCACATGTTCAACTTCAGTGCAAATGTTAAATGCTGTGAGAGAAAATGATAATGCCATCGGTATTATTAATATGAACTGGCTTTCTAAAGGCGCTCAGGATACAATTGACACCACTGTAAAGGCATTAAGGATCTCGCAGATCCGGGATAACGGAAGACAGGAAGATTATGCAGAGTTTCATCAGGGGAATATTTATAAAGGGATTTATCCTTACCGGAGAACAATTTACGTCTTTACATCTGATGTGGGCATAAAACTCTCAACAGGTTTTATTACATTTTTAGTGAAAACAGATGGACAAAAGGTAGTTTTAAAAAATAGTTTGGTTCCGGTAACTCAACCGGTACGGACAATTCAAATCAACTAGGAATATTTTTTAATTTTGGGTTAAACATTATAAATTATAAATAAAGATGAATAAAATAATAAATAAAATATTTATGCTGATTGTGATAATATTCATATCTTCGAATATTTATTCACAGAATAAATTAGATGCAGGTATAAATGCAGCAAAAAGAGGAGACTATGTTAAAGCAGCAGAATTACTAAAGGATGTTGTAAACACAGACAATAGTTACGAAGCATATTATTATTACGGATTATCTCTGATGAATACAGGGTCTTTAAAAGATGCGGAAACATATCTGAACAAATCACTGAAAAAAGATGACGAAGGTGTCGGAGCTTTAATGGCATTGGGAAATTTATACAGTACAAAAAAAGATTATTCAAAAGCTGACACATATTTTAAAAAGGCACTGAAAGTTGAGCCTGAAAATCTGGATGTACTGCTTGCTCAGGCGAGAAGTTATACTAAAGCCGGGAAAGTGGATGAATCAATTACTGTACTCACTTATGCAACAACTATTGCAAAGGATAATCCTAATGTTTATGTAGGTTTAGGAGATGCTTATTATTTCAGAAGATCGTTTCCGCTTGCAACAGAAAATTACAATAAGTCTTTAAAATTAGATCAGAGCAATGCCATTGCTCATTATGGTTTGGGCAAAGTATATTTCAAGCAGAAAAAATATAATGATGCATTATCTGAATACAATAAATCTGTCCAGTCCAATCCTAATTTTGCAGATGCATATCTGGAAAAAGGAAGGCTTCTGTATTTTAACGAAAATTATTCCGATGCTCAGGAAGCATTTGAAAAGTTTGCCAGATTAAAACCGGGTTCACTGGAAGGTGAAACCTATATTGCACAAAATCTTTATGGTCAGAAAAAATATGATGAAGCAATTAAGCAGCTTGATAATATAATAGCTAAGAATCCAAATGAGGATCTTTCACTCCCGTATAAGTATCTGGCTTATGTTTATAATGACAAAGAAAATTATGACAAGGCACTGGAATATTATACAAAAGTTCCAAAGACCTTGTTTGATACGGAAGACTATTTAAAGCTTGCCCAGATCTATTCAAATAAAAAAGATTTCGGCAACGCGGATAAATATTTTAGTGATGCAATCGCAGCTGACAGTACCAATGATGATATATATTATCAAAGAGGTATTTCAATGTTTAACCAGAAGAAGTATGATGATGCCATTATCAGTTTTGACAAAGCATTGTCTATGGGTTCGACTCAGATTGCTGCGTATGTTTATAAAGGATTAAGTAATTATTCCTTAGCAAAATATGAAGATGCTATAGCTGATTTTAATAAAGCGAACACGATCGATGGTTCGTATCTTCAGTCATGGCTGTGGAAAGCAAGGTCTGAAGTTGCATTAAATAAAATTGATGACGCAAAAATCAGCTATAAAAAAGTGCTCGATATAGACCCGGCAAACAAGAGTGCCCTTGAAGATCTGAACTTACTGGAGCAGAAACAATAAATTTAATCTTAAATTTAAAATTATTAAATTAATGCGATTTCTCAAAATCGCATTTTTTATTTTTAATCAGCTGAATGGATAATATTGTAAATTACATTAACGAAAACAAACAAAAATTTGTAGATGAATTAAAAGAGTTTTTGAAGATCCCGTCTATCAGCACGAATCCTGAAAATAAAGATGATGTGGCTGCATGTTCTGAATATGTTGAAAAGGAATTAAAGGCAATCGGATTAGAGGGTGTAAAGATTTATGAAACTGCCGGACATCCCATTGTTTATGGTGAATGGCTCAATGCCGGAAAGGATAAGCCTACTATTTTAATTTACGGACATTATGATGTACAGCCGGTTGATCCGGTAAATCTCTGGACAGATCCACCCTTTTCACCAACAGTCCGCGGAGAAAATATTTATGCCCGCGGTTCTGCAGATGATAAAGGACAGGTATTCATTCATATGAAAAGCATTCAAGCACATATGCTTAACAATAAGTTATTGCCGGTCAATATTAAGTTTTTGATTGAAGGAGAAGAAGAGATTGGAAGTGTTAACCTGGATTCTTTTATCGAAAAGAATAAAGATTTATTGAAATGTGATTACGTTGTAGTTTCAGATACTGCAATGTTCGATTATGATGTTCCTTCAATCTGTTATGGCCTCAGAGGATTAGCCTATATGCAGGTTGATGTTACCGGACCCAACAGGGATCTGCATTCCGGCTCTTTCGGAGGGGCAGTTGACAATCCGATTAATGCTCTAGCTCAAATTATATGTAAGCTGAAGGATGATAAGGGGAAAATATTAATTGAAGGATTTTACGATGATGTTTTGCCGCTGACCGATAAGGAAAGAGAAGAATATACGAAGTTACCTTTTGATGAAAAAAAATACATGGAAGGATTAGGAATAGACGATCTTTTTGGAGAACAAGGCTACTCTACACTTGAACGTGATTCAGCAAGACCAACATTGGACTGCAACGGGATCTGGGGAGGCTTTCAGGGCGAAGGTGCTAAAACAGTTTTACCATCTAAAGCAGGAGCAAAAATTTCCATGAGACTGGTTCCCAATCAGGAACCTGAGAAAATTGAAAAACTTTTCACGGAATTTGTAATCAAGAATACTCCCAAATCGGTGAAAGTAAAAGTTACTTCACTGCATGGAGGTAAAGGAGCTATTACACCTCTTGATTCGCCGGGAATAGATGCAGCCGTAGAAGCACTCAAAAAAGGATTCGGCAAAAGACCTGTCTTTATCAGGGAAGGCGGATCGATCCCGGTTGTGAATACTTTTCAGACATTATTAAAAGCGCCTACGATCTTACTTGGATTCGGTCTTCCCGATGAAAATGCTCACTCACCGGATGAACATTTGAATCTTAATAATTTCCACAGAGGCATATTAAGTATTTCTCATTACTTTAATGAATTATCTAAAATTAAAAAATAAAAAATGGCTAAGAGCAAACAGCAGAACGTTCAAACCTTAAGGTCGAAGAGGCATAAAAAAGAATTAAGTCACCTTCATTTTGCAATGACTGTGAAAAATTATTATATTATAGGATCCGGGATCGCATTAATCATTATAGGATATTTTTTAATGTCAGAAAATTCTGTAAGCGGCTTTCTTCCTACAATAGTTGCTCCGATCCTTCTGATCTTCGGATATTGTGTTGTGGTTCCTGTCGGGATTTTGTATACGGATAAAGGAGTCAACGATAATGTTACTGAAGAAGTCAGGGAAACGAAAACGGAAGCAAGAACCAACATAAAGTCAGTTTCTTCTAATGTAAAAACTGTTTAGAAATTAAAAAATTTGTTCTTTTAAATAAATACCCGGGAATGCAACGGTTTCGACGGGAAGAAAGATGGTTAGAACTGCATATAGTGTTCCTGCCAGCACTTTAAAAAGGTAGAAAACAATAAACAACACAAACGTAGAGAATAACTACGCTATGGCTGCTTAAATTAAGCAACCTCGTTTTGATGGTTCTCGCTTATCGGGATTGTTGAAGCGTCAAATTAGATAAGATAGTTCATAGGATCGCCTGAGTCTTATGAATGAAACTTAATCAGGATAGCACTGCTAAGGATAGTCTGTCGTCCCCGGTATTGTGAAGTTTTAAAGCTACAGACTAAATATGTAGACGTTTTAATGGTCTTCTTTTCGGACCCGAGTTCGACTCTCGGCATTTCCACTATTTTATTTTTTCTGCTAATCTTTTAAAGCTTTCCAACACTTCATCGGCTTGGATATCACTTATTGACTCTTTATCTTTTGAAATTATTATTTCATTCTGATCAGATAAAGGTTTAAATTTATCAAGGTTCCAGGTTACGTTCGGATAAAGTCCTGTCACAGGCGTATTAAAAACAGAACAGATATGAATAACTGAAGTATCCGGTGTAATTACAATATCACATCTTCTGATAATTTCAGCAACTTCGAGAATGTTATTCGTCTTAATATAACTTGTATTACCGCCCGTCGAATTTATTATTTCATTTATCCTGTCTTCATCGCGGTTTAATCCTATTAACGTAATAGTAAATAATTTATCGCGGTTAATATTATTTATTAGATTAATCCATTTGCCATTATCTAAATATCTGCTTTCATTTCCGGCTGAAATGTTAATCAGAAGATTTAATTGACCCGGTATAAAAATCTTTTTAATCTTTTCCCCTACTTCGACAGGAATATTAAACGAAGGTCTTATAACTGATCTCTTGTTTTCATTTTTTATGTAATTTATAGGACTGAGGTTTACATCCACTGAATGTGTGCCATTTACATATTGATTCAGTGAAATTTCGAAAATCTTTTTAGTAAAGTTGAATCCTAAAGAATGTTCAGGTTTAAAAATTTTAACTAAAAAGGCTGACGACTTTGAATAGTTATCTTTCGTATCAATCCAGAGATCAATATTAAGTAAAGAAGGATTTGGAAAGAGAATGTTTTTTAGAAAGTTTTTCTTATATATAACTACTTCATTTACCGCATCATGATTCAGGGGAATGTCTTTATTAAACTCACTTGCCAGGACTCTTAAGCTTGCGGAGGGGAATAATTTTTTTAGTGCGGTGAAAAGGGGAGTTGTAAGAATCATGTCTCCGATTTTACCTATTTGTACTACGAGAATCGATTTTGGATTAAGGAAATCCAATCAGATGTTCTATTTAACTTTTGTCGGCAGATTTTTCTTTAAAGAATTATTCTTATTTCCGTTAGTGCTGTTTGCAGTGACAACTTCAACTGCGGGTTTTGGATTCTTCTTATTGGTCCACCATTGCTGTGAAATTGAAAACAAGTTGAACATGAAGTAGTACAGGTTCAAACCCGCCGGGAAACTGAAGAATAGCAATGTAAGCATAACAGGCATTATATAAACAAATGCTTTTTGCTTAGGATCTGTAACTGTCATTTTTTGCTGTATGAACATTGTTACTCCCATGGCAATAGCTAAACCGGAGATCTGATCAATGCCGAATATCGGGACCTTAAAAGGAAGGTGCATTATAACATCAGGAGCCGAAAGATCTTTTATCCATAAAAAACTTGCATGCCTAAGTTCAATAGTTGAATTAAAAACTCCGAACAGTGCATATAATATCGGAAGCTGCAAAAGCATAGGCAGGCATCCGCCGGCGGGATTTATTTTCTCCTCTTTGTAAAGCTTCATTATCTGCTGATTAGCTTTTACAGGATCATCCTTATATTTCTCCCTGATCGAAGTGATCTTAGGATTAAGCTGAGACATCTTCTTCATTGAATTCATCTGTGTCTTTGTAAGCGGATTCAAAACTATTTTCATCATAAGTGCAAAAAGAATTATTACGAATCCCCAGCTGGGAATAAATTTGTGCATAAAGAGAAATACCGGGAGAATTATATACTGTGCAATAGGTCTTACTATAAAGTCAAGTGAAAATCTAAGTGTCTTTTCAAGGTCAATATCATAAGATTTTAAAATGTTATAATCCAGCGGAGTTATAAGGATGGTGAAGGTTGATCTTTCGAGCTTGTCATCCTTAACATCCATTTTTATTGCAGCCGTATAATTTTCTTTTACTCCTTTATCTTTAAGACGCTCCATATTTCCGCTGATAAAAGCGCCATCACCTTTTCTGCCTTTTGGAATTATGAAAATACCAAAATATTTATTTCTCAGACTTACATAATCTGTAGTACCATTCAGGTCTTCTTTGTACTGCTTATCATCGGATGTAGCATCTATCTTTTCAAGCTCCCCACCCATGTATGCGAATGCTTCGGAATATGTAGCTTCCTGATCACTCCTGTATTCTGTCAGATTTAATGAGGACTCCCAAACAACCTGATACTTGTTATCGGCAAGGAACTTCGTAGGATTTTGAAGCTCATAAGTTACATCAAATTCATATTTATCTTTTGGAAAAGTGAAAATTTTAGAAATTCTCTCTGTGCTGTCAGCGGAAATGAACAGTGTATATACAAGTTTAAAACTGCTGTCAGAATTGATATCAACTTTCTTACCTTCCGTATAATTTGATTCGAAGATCAGATCCTTTGTGTTTATAACTTTTCCGTCTTTTGAAGTAAACAATATGTGAAGCTCGCTTCCTTTTTTCCAATCAACTAACTGCAGCGGCTTCTTATCCCAGGTTTCATAGTTCTTAATTACGTATTTTTTTAAACCACCTCCGTAATTGCTAAACTCCATCTGTACTTTTTCGGTCTCGATTTCTATTAATTTCTCTGCAATAGCTCCGTGCTTTCCGATTGCCTTAGAAGAGAAATCATTTCCGAACTTTATCTTTAAAGAATCTGCAACTAATGAATCAGAAGTTTCAATGCCAGGGGACTTAACCATATTTGTGTCTGCCGTCTTATGCGGTGAACTCTCTAATGTCTTAGCTGAATCTATTTTAGATTTATTATTCTGAGCAACCTTCTGCTGATTACCTGAATTCCAGTACAGCCAAATCATCAGCACTACGCCGATTAATACAAATCCTAATATTGATTTTTTTTCCATTAATATTTTTTTCTTTTCTTAAAATTTATTCCGTATGTTCGGATTTGTAAAATTATGAGTACAGTATTTCTTCC
>JBDTWU010000259.1:0-3350 GCA_040006535.1 bacterium
CGGCAAATGCTGTCCAGCCTGGAAAAGATATTTTTTTTCAGATCCAGATCTTCTAATGCTGCCTCTATTATAAATCCGCAATCTTTCATGTTTCCAATTTCAGGTGTGAAAGTCAGATTACCCGTAATCTCGTTTTTCTTTTCTTCGGAGATCCTTTTCTTTTCTAAAGATTTTGAAATTTCTTTTTCAATTAAAGCTTGCGCATTATTCAATATCTCTGAGCTTATATCGTACACTATCGTTTTTATACCGGCTGCAGCACAGCAAATGGAAATCCCTCTGCCCATCGTGCCTGAGCCAATTACACCGATTGTTTTTATTTCATCAAGTCTCATTTGCAAATATAAATTTTTATGTTTATTATTAATAGACTAATTAGTTTTGTTCAGCAATTTCATAAAATCACTGATCAGAAAAAACGAGCCGGTAACAAGAATCATGTCATTAACTCCCGTATTTTGTCTGGCATATAATAACGCATCATATAAGTCATCCTTTATAATATGTACAGACTTTTTCTTGAGTGAATTAAACAAGTCATTGGTTTCCGCGAATCTGTAATAAGAAGGTTTTGTAAAAATTATCTTAGCTTTCAGCCTTTCCAGGATTCGGACAGAAACCTTATAATCTTTATCCTGCATCATTGCAAAAATTACAATCAGCTTGTTAAACTTATAATATTTTAAATTACTTCTGACGTTTTCAATCGCTTGAGGATTGTGAGAAACATCTATCACGATTTTCGGCCTTGTAGAAACCAGTTCAAATCTTCCGAAAAAATTTGAATTAATTTTCAAATTTTTAAAAGTTGCTGACATTATTTTTCCTGCAGGCTTTATTTTTTCCGCGTCAATTATTAAATCGATTACTCCATGAGCCGTCCGGATATTATTTTTCTGATAATCTCCGGTTAATGGAAAGTATAAATTTTTAAGCTTGGTGCCGGAATTAAAATAAAATCCTTTTTCTGTTCTCTTGGTTATTATGACATTCCTTCTCTGTGAAAACACAATGCCTGAATTTTTATCTCTTGCAATTTTTTTTAATATATATTTTGATATTCCGGGAACATTGCCAATCACTGCAGGAACACCCTCTTTTATAATGCCTCCCTTTTCTTTTGTGATGCTTTCAATAGTATTGCCGAGAAAATTTGTGTGATCTATAGAAATGCTGGTAATTACTGAGACGCGCGGAGTAATTATGTTGGTTGAATCGAGCCTGCCTCCCAGCCCCGCTTCTATCACTGCATAATCTGCCTTTTTATATTTAAAATATGCAAATGCCATCGCGGTCGTAACTTCGAAAAAGCTGGGCTTTATTTTTTCAATCTCCTTATAAAGTCCTGTAACAAACTCCACTATAAATTTTCTTGAAATAAATTTTCCGTCAACTAAAATTCTTTCCCTGAAATCTATAAGATGAGGTGAAGTATATAACCCTGATTTAAATCCATTCTCGATCAGAAAGGAATTAATAATTGATGAAACGGATCCTTTGCCATTAGTGCCGGCTACATGAATTGATTTAAAACTTTTCTGCGGATTTCCGGAGTAATTGAGAAGTGACTTGATGTTTTTTAAATCATATTTAATACCTGCACGCTCAAGTCTGAACAGATATTCAATACAGTCTTTATAACCTTTAAATTTATTTTTGATCAAGCGGAAGGGGAATTAAATCTTATTAAGTGAACTTGTCATTTCGAGTACCGTTACGGCTGCCTCATAACCTTTATTATTATCAGCATCCGCAGGATTTCCACTTCTCTCATATGCCTGCTGTGCGGTATAGCAGGTTAGCAGACAAAATCCCACAGGTATTTCATATCTACAGGAAATTTTATTTATGCTGCTTGAAACACTGTTACAAATATATTCAAAGTGAGCTGTTTCACCCTTTATTACGCACCCGATCGCAATAAACGCATCGAATTTTTTTTTCTCAGAATTTTTCCTGCAAAGTTTTTTCAAGGTTACGGGAATTTCAAATGCACCGGGCACATAAAAAACTTCAGTGTTATCTTTACGTAGTTCATTATTTTCAAAGGCAGCCAGAGCACCACTAAGAAGATTTTCAGTGATAGGAGAATTGAATCTGCTTACGATTATTCCAATATGAAGATTACTTTTATCCGGGTTTACATCTTTTACCTTTTCGTTTAACATAGAAATTATATTTTGAATATTTCAATGGAACAGTCTTCTTTTCATGTTGATAACTTCAGTCATGGATACATAAAATTTCCCGAAATTCTTACCGTCATTCTTTACACCTCCGTGAAAATCAGATCCCCCGCTTGTTAATAGAAAATGTTCTGCTGCCATTGAATTATAATAATCAACATCTTCGCGCGAATGTGAAGGATGAATAACCTCAATACCATCGAGTCCTTCATTTATCAGCTTCAAAAGCAATTCACCGCGCATCATCTTTCCGGGGTGCGCAATGAATGAAAGACCTCCGACATCGGAAATCAGTTTTATGACATCTATTGCTTTTGGATTGGGCTTTTTAACGTAAGCCGGCTTCCCGTCCCCAATATATTTTACAAATGCGTCATAATACGAACTTACAAATCCCTCCTCATTGAGCTCAATTGCAATATGAGGTCTGCCAATAGAAGTATCAGCTCCGGTCTTTTCAAGTATCGAATTAATTTTTATTTTACTGCCAAGAGTATTGAGTATTTCAACGATCTTTTCATTCCTTATAATTCTCAGTCGGCGCGAGGCAGTTAAAAAATCCAGAAATGAATTATTAGTGTGATCTACAAAGTATCCCAGTATATGAATTTCCTGTTCATCGAGATCAGAGCTTATTTCAACTCCGGGAATAACCTGAATACCAATTTCATTGCCGTATTTTATTGCTGCAGAAACTGCGTTGACATTGTCGTGATCTGTAATACTAATTATTGAAATACCGGATTTCTTTGAAATGTCAAGTAACTGTTGCGGTGAAAAATTTCCATCGGAGCAACTGGTGTGAGTGTGTAAGTCTACCTTAATTGAATTCATTGTTAACTTATCTTGAAGTATAAGTTAATTTTTTATATGCTTTTTAAAAAGTCAAATTGCCTGATTTTTTTAAAGTGAAAAGCATTCAGAAAGAGTGGAGGGATTTCTTTTATTTTCTTTTGAGGCAGGAGAATTAATGTATATTATGAAGTATGAGATATTGTTTTTTAAATTTAACAATCAAATATCCAAGTTCTGAATCCCTTTGTCAGTTACCGGCGCAAATTTGCCGGCTTCAACTGGACGCTCCAGCTCAACGTCAACAACGTCCTCGGCCTCCATTCCGATCAGGGCAACAGCTACACGTGGCCCCGCTTCACCGAGCCGCGC
>JBDTWU010000260.1:0-4362 GCA_040006535.1 bacterium
TCTTGAGATAATTAAATGAACATTTTAATGATACTGTCTCAGCTGGAAGTTACAGGAGCTGAGGTATATGCTGTAACTCTTGGTGATAAGCTTATTGAAAAGGGACACAACGTTTTTATTATTTCTGATACTTTAACTGTTGACTCGAATGCAAAATACTATCCAATGCAGCTGAATAAAAGAGATCTTGTTCATCGTTTCAGGCATATAAGATATCTCGTCAGCTTTATAAAAAAAAAAAATATTCAGATTGTTCATGCTCATTCACGTGCTTCTTCATGGCCTGCACATATTGCTACAAGGATTTGCAAAATACCATTGATTTATACCGCCCATGGATATCAGCATGTGCATTTAAGCAAGAAATTATTTCACGCATTTGGTGATTATATTTTAGCTGTTTGCGAAAATATTCGGGAGCAGTTAATACGGGATCTTAAAATAAATCCGGACAGGATAGAAGTTCTGCCTAATGGAATCGACACACAGTTATTTCATGCTGAAAGAAATATCCCTGAATCAGATAGCAAGGTCGTTTCAATTATCGGCAGGCTTTCGGGTCCGAAAGGAGAAGTTGCTTATAATGTCCTTCAGCATATTTTTGAAAAAGACTCTTTTAAATTAAATACAAAATTTAAAGTTGTTGGAGGAAAAAATGTTAGCAGGCGGTTTCTGAATTTTGAAGACAAGGCAGAGTTCATTGGCTATACTCCAAATGTAAAGGATTGCATTCAAAAATCCGATGTTATTATTGGCAGCGGAAGGGTAGCAATAGAGAGCCTCTTAATGGGCAAGCCGACAATTGCATTAGGTGAAAAAGTTTACAATGGATTAGTGACAGATGAGACATTGGAATTCTGCATTAAAAATAATTTCGGGGACATTTCCGAAAAAGAAGATCTGGTATTAGACAACCTGAATGAGGATATTGAAAAAGCAATTAAAAAGAAAAATAATTCCGAAAACATTCTCCGTGAAGTCAGAAGCAGGTTTGATATTAATATAATCACCGGAAGATTAATAGATATATATCAGACTAAATATTCACAAAAGATAAAATATGAAATTCCAATATTATTATATCACAGGCTGATTGATAAACCTGCAGATGCCGGAAAGCACGGCACTTACATTTCAACTCAAAAAATAGAATCACATTTCAGATATCTGAAACAAAATGGTTATACTGCAATTACATTTAATGAACTGGAAACTATTAATCGTCTTGATACAAAGAAAAAATATATCATTCTGACATTTGATGATGGATATGAAGATAATTATTATTTATTATACCCATTATTAAAAAAATATGAGCTGAAGGCAGTTATATTTTCAGTTACTCATGAAAGCAGCAATATATGGGATATAAAAGATGAAGGCAAAACTTTTCCGCTTTTGAACAGAGAGCAAATGCTTGAAATGAGCAGATACGGTATTGAATTTGGTGCACATACAATGACCCATGTTGATCTTACAAAAATAGATCGGGAGAAAGCAATTCTTGAAATAAGAAATTCAAAGCTATCTCTTGAAAATACTTTAGACAAAAAAATATTAAGCTTTGCATATCCATACGGAAGCTTAAATGATGAGATCAAGCAAATGGTAAGGAATGAGGGATTCAGATTTGGCATAGCAACAGTTACCGGTCCATTAATGCTTCATAAAGATTTATTTGAAATGCGCCGGATTGTAATTCATCCAAATACTGACCTTCGCAGATTTATCAGAAAAGTGCGTGGAAACTATACTTATAAAAAGAATAAAATTCAGGCAAGACAGGAAAAACTTCCGGATTTTAAAACTTAGGATTCTCAAGATATTGATCCAGCTGATCAAATGTTCCGGCAAAACCATGCATCATGGATTTACGACCTTCATCAAAGGTTTTGATCTCATCTTCGGTCGCATTTACAGGACCACCAACAAGAGTAAGAATAGTTTTACTATCCAGCTCTGTAAATGTCATCATATTAAATATTTCTAATGGCCAGTTTGGACTAAGCGGATGTCGGGTTATATTCCCCTCTTTGTCTGAAAATGAATTGAAGAAAACGATCTTTTCCGGTGTTATGATTTCTCTATAAACAAATTTTCCCCACATCTCTATTCCGTCCGGAGATACCATACTATAATGAAATGCGCCGCCTGGCCTGAGATCAAGATTGGCTACCTTCATAGTAAAACCTTTTGGTCCCCACCATTGCTTCAGACGTTCAGATTCAGTAAATGACTTAAATACCAGATCACGGGGAGCATTTATAACGCGTGTTATAATCAGTTCATTATCTCCTGATTCATTTTTGTTTTCCATGTTTTTAATTTTATTTAAAATAAATATGAATATTGAACGGTAACTCCAAATACTCCGGCTTGTTTAAGTACCATAATGATTCAAATAAATCAACTTCAAATTAAATTGTGATCCCGGACAATTAATTATAATTTGTACTCATAACGATTAAATCTGAATTTTCCATTTCCTGAGAATAGGAATATGTTCCTCAAGAATTTAAACGTTAATCTTTTTAAACCATTCTAAACATTCTGATCCATCGCGCTCATATCCATAAACACAAATTCCCAAAGATGTCCGTCAAGATCCTGAAAACCATGTCCATACATAAATCCCTGTTCCTGCTTTTCGTTAGGAGTTGTCGCACCTGCATCTACAGCCTTCTTTATCATTTCATCCACTTTTTCTTTACTTTCCCCCGACAGGCATAAAATAACTTCGGTACTTTTTGTTGCATCAGAAATTTCATTCTTCGTAAATGTTTTAAAAAACTTTTCAACTAAAAGCATCACAAAAATATCGTCACCCACGATCATGCATGTCGCGTTTTCATCAGTGAACTTAGAATCAAATTTGAAACCGAGCTTTGTAAAAAAATCTACTGACCTGGTAAGATCTTTTACAGGCAGGTTAACAAATATTTTTGTTCCCATTTATTTATTATTAATTAATTTATTGGTTATTTTTTTATAGCTTATTTTTTATGCAGTATAGTTCATTTGAATATTCGGTGCCGCTTTAATCTCCGGATAAAATCATTATTTAATTAATTTTAAAAGCCGCAGATCTGCATTTTATATTTAATCGTACTTGCCATTTAGCTTCAGTAATAATGAACTGATTTTTAGACTATCATTCAAACTGTGCTGTAACCGCCTCGCGATTATTTCTGATTATAATCGAAACTTACCATCCATTGAATATCAAACTTATCTTTAAACATCCCGAAGTATGCTCCCCAAAAAACCTTCTGCATAGGCATTGTGACTTTTCCACCCGCAGAAAGTCCTTTGAATATTAAGTCTGCTTCACCTTCACTGTGCATGTTGATTGATATAAAAAAATTATTCCCAATCGTAGTTTCGGCTACATCGTTTCCCATTAAAATTGTTTCTTTACCTATGGGTAAGGCAATGTGCATTATTTTTTCCGGATCACTTCCCGGCACAGCAGCTTCGGGAGGCAAATCTTTAAATCTCATTACAACTGTAAACTCTCCTCCAAAAATGGATTTGTAAAAATTAAATGCTTCCTCAGTATTGCCTTTAAAATTTAGATAAGGATTAATTCCTGTCATTTTTTTTATTGTTTGATTTTTAGAATAATTTGTTTTCGATTTTTTGTTTATCGCGAAGATTTTGGAAAAGCTTAATTAAAGAAAATTTTTCATTTATTAAAGTTTGCCGGATTATTCCTGAGCTGCCTGCTTCAAAATATTTATGTCAATTTTTTTCATTTTAATCATTGCGTTCATAACCTTTTTCGATTTCTCGGGATCTTTGTGCTTTAAAAGTTCGGGTAACGCAGTTGGAATTATCTGCCATGAAAGACCATACTTATCTTTCAGCCAGCCGCATTGTGACTCCTGCCCGCCTTCCGAAAGCTTTTCCCAAAACTCATCAACTTCCTCCTGGTTTTTACAGTCTACAGAAAAGGATACTGCCTCAGTAAATTTGAATTGCGGTCCTCCGTTTAGTGCAATAAAGTCCTGTCCTTCAAGCTGGAATGTTGCAACCATTACACTCCCCTTCTTTCCGGGTCCTGCTTCTCCGTACCGGGTTATAGTCCCGATCTTTGAATTTTTAAATATGGAGACATAAAAATTTGCAGCCTCTTCTGCCTGATCGTCAAACCAAAGGCATGGTGTAATTTTTTGCATAAATCATTTCCTTTCAATTTTTAATTTAGAGATTTAAATTGGGAGCTTTTTTAAAACCTGATTTCTAAATGACTAAAATATAATGAATATCCTTTAATAATTTAATCCAGCTTTCTTAATATGTTTTATGATTGCCGGCTAATAATAAGTTCTTTTTTATTTTGCTTCTGAAAGCAATTTTATT
>JBDTWU010000261.1:0-3992 GCA_040006535.1 bacterium
ATGTTACATATTCTGTCTTTGCCAGCAGCAGTTCGGAATCAAATGCAGGACTGATAAGCTTTCCGGGATAATATCCGCTCATGGTTGAAAGAGTTGCTGTCCCATGTGCCCCCTGATTGGATTCATCTTTATATTTCTGATTCTTTTCCGGAAATGTGTTTTTGTCCTTATTTATAAAATCATACTCGTCAATCACTTTTATATTCTTCAATGCTTCGTGATCTTTCCAGTCAAACCCGTCATCAAAGCTCGCAATTAAAACTCCTTTACCGGTAATTTTCAGATCGTGTACCTTAGGTACATTCACTTGCTCCATTTGTCTATATGAGTTTCCATATTCGTTAATGTCCTTCAGGCTGTCCGGTGTTAACCGTCCGGGTAATATTATTTCTTCCTGCTTATAAAGCTTTTTAACAACTTTTATCTGAGAAACAAAATCCAGTGCTTTGACCTTGTCCAGCTGTGCTTTATTCATATAAGCACTCACACCGTTCAGCCATCTTGATTTTGCAATTAAATCAATACCGAGACCTGAGACACTCCGAACATAATCATTATTAACCGGTAAATCCGAAAAATCGATCAGCTTATCCTCTGATAATACTTTAAGCCTTCTCTTTATTGCTCTGTCATTGAGAAGCTCTCTGCCTTTTTCATAAGCAGCGCTGCCTTTCATTATTTCCATACCCGGGATAAATCCGCCTTTGTCTTTAAATATTATCCAGTATTTAGTGTCACCTCTTTCCTGAGAATAAGCATTAAAGCTGATAAAAATAAAGACGAAGACTAAAATTGTTTTATTAAACATTGGAAGAATAAATTAAATGTTAATGTTGATATCAGAAAGAGCCGGCTTAATTAAAAGCCGGCTGCAAATATCAACTATTCAAAATTGAGGGTTACTAAGAAAAAGTTAATAAAGATTAATCCTATGATTATGCAGACGCTACGCTTTGTAATTTTGCAGATGATGAATTATCCTCATCGTAAACTTTCCGCCTAATGCTCCGTCAATCAGTCTGTGATCAAATGAAAGTGTGATCATCATCGTTTTTCTCGGGACAATGAAGTCACCTTCTTCAGTCTCGAGCACGATGGGTCTTTTCTTAATAGCACCAAGGCCAAGGATAGCAACCTGAGGCTGATTTATTATCGGAATGCCGATATCGTTGCCGAATACACCGAAGTTAGTGAGAGAGAATGTGCCGCCCTGAATTTCATTAAGAGTTAATTTTTTAATTCTAGCTCTTTTAGCAAGATCATTTAAGCTTCGTGCAATTCCTATTAGATTCATTCCATCCGAATTATGGATCACCGGGACTATAAGTCCTCCGTTTTCCATCGCAACGGCAATTCCGAGATTGATATTATTGCGGGTAATGGCTTTGTATGGAATTACCGAATCGTCAATAATTGAATTAACAAGTGGAAAATCTTTAAGCGCTTTGACAACTGCTTCACAAATAAAAGGCATATAAGTCAGCTTGAATCCTTCATTCAGTTCGAATTCATCTTTCATCTTTGATCTTACTTTATCAACATTTGTAAGATCACATTCGGCAATTGCCTGGACATGAGGTGACACTTTTGAAGACAGGATCATATGTTCAGCCATCTTCTGCCGGACATTATCAAATTCCATTATCGAAAGACCTTCCTCATTGTAATCGATTTTTTGCTTCGTAATTTCTGCCGGCTTTTGTTTTGCTGAAACTTTAGTTTCGGGCTCAGGGATTTTTGTTTTTTGAATTTCCGAAGCTTCAGGAGCTGCTCTGTTTTTTAAATATCCTAAAATATCTTTTTTGGAAACTCTGTTATCTACGCCTGTTCCCTGTATCTTTTCAAGCTCATTAAAACTTATTCCTTCCTTTTGTGCAATATTCAGGACCAACGGTGAATAGAATTTTACTTCTTTACTTTCATTTGATACAACAGGTTCAGATTCCGCTTCCTGTTTAATTTCTTCTTTTGGCAGAGAAGCATCTTTTTTTATTTCCGGTATTGCTTCCACCTTTGTTTCGCTTACTTCTTCTTTTGGTTTATCTGCGGCCGGCTTTACAGAGCCGTTTGTCTCAAGCTTTGCAATTACCTTTCCAACTTCAACAACATCGCCTTCTTTATAAAGAAGTTCTGATACTATTCCAGCCTCCGGCGAAGGTACTTCAGTATCAACTTTATCAGTAGAAATTTCCAGGATCGTTTCATCAACGCTAACCTTATCTCCCGGTTTCTTATGCCATTTTAGAATCGTACCTTCCATTATAGACTCACCCATCTTAGGCATTATAATATCCACACTCATTTTTTATTGTCCTATTCTTTATAGTTAAATTTTCTTTATAATTAAAATAACATTCTCATTGGTTGCTTTCAATTCATTCTTACAGTGTGGAAAATGAATTCCCGGCGGGTTATAAAATATTACTTCTGTGCAGCTGTGCTAAATAATTCTGAACTTTTCCGGGTATGGCTGTTTGAAATGTGATAATTTTAATCGCCTTTGTCTACATCGAAGAGCGAACTGATGGATTTGTTTTTATTGGTTCTCCAGATTGACTCTGCGAACAATTCAGACACAGAAACGATTTCCACTTTTTTAGAAGTGTGAGTCATAGGCAAGGTATCTGAAACAAATAATTTTTTCAGGGGTGATGCATTGATTCTGTCAAGTGATTCTCCGGAAAATACCGCATGAGTACAGGCTCCGTAAATTTCTTTCGCTCCGTTTTCCTTTAATGCATTTACGGCATTTACAAAGGTTCCGCCCGTATCTATGAGATCATCAATTATTAAAATATTTTTCTCATCCACTTCACCTATTATACTCATTACTTCGGCTACATTAGGTTTTGGCCTGCGTTTATCAATCAGGATAAGATTCGAGTGAAGCCTCTTGGCATATGCCCGTGCCATTTTTATTCCACCTACATCCGGCGAAGCTACGGCTAAATTAGGAATTTTGATATTCCTGAATTTTTTCATAAATACAGCAGAGCCATACAGGTGATCAACAGGGATGTCGAAAAACCCCTGGAGCTGAGAAGCGTGCAAATCCATTGTAATTACTCTGTCTGCTCCTGCTTCTGTAATCAGATTTGCTACGAGTTTTGCAGTAATTGCAACCCGGGGCTGATCCTTCCTGTCCTGACGTGCATAACCAAAATAAGGAATTACCGCAGTGATTCTTCTTGCGGATGCTCTCCTGGCCGCGTCTATCATTATCAGCAGCTCCATCAAATTATCAGCAGGAGGAATTGTGGACTGAATAATAAAAACATCGCTCCCCCGGACATTTTCATTATACTTAACCCAGATCTCACCGTCTGAAAACGTTTCAATGGAACATTTACCAAGCTTTATTTTTAAATCGAGTGCAATTTTTTTTCCGAGATAATTTGAAAGTCTTCCTGCAAAGATTTTTAGATCTGACATTAAGATATTTTAGTGGAAATTTGAGGTATGGCAAATTAGGAAAATATGCTTTATAAGTCAATTTAGTTTAAGCAAGTCGGTAAATAAATTGGCTCAAGACATTAAAAAATAACTAAATGAAAATATTATATTGATTAATGAATGACACTGAAAAGAAAGTATGGTGTGAAATAATTTGTGAAATAACTTAAGGTGAAGTTCATCTGAAAATTATCAGTGTGAAGGATTATCGAATGCGGGATCATCTGAATAACTAATTGTACTTTGTTCCTTCTCTTCTTCCACGTCAGTTGCTTTTTTACTCGAGATGTAAGAATAAATTGCGGGTACTATGAACAATGTTAAAAAGCCTGAAAAAAAAAGTCCGCCGACCACGGCAATGCCGAGTGAAATTCTGCTGCCGGCTCCAAAGCCCAGAGCGATTGGAAGTATTCCAAGTATCGTCGCCAGGGTGGTCATCAGTATCGGTCTGAATCTCTGAACCGCTGATTCCTTCACTGCTACAAGACGATCCAACCCTTCTTCTTACTGGCGAAGCGGACGCTGTATAGCTCTGCTTG
>JBDTWU010000262.1:0-10089 GCA_040006535.1 bacterium
ACCCGAAATATTTATTTCTTAAAATCCCTACATCAGACAATGAAGCTGCATCCCGCGGGAAAAAATTGTTATCACTGTAAATTTTTTCATCTTTATTATAAACTGGCACAACAGCATCTTTATCCTTGGAATTTTTAAGACTTGGAACCGGTCCGATTTCGACGTTAGGGATATCGGTAAATTTACTGTCTGTTATTTCTACTCTGTTTGATAAAGTCCCGGGAAAATAAACCGGAAATGATCTGAACCTGACATCAGGAACCCCGTATCTGCTTGTATTACTTACAGCATTTGTAAAATCGGAATTAGTTTTAAATTCAGGATAAAACTCAAGTTCAATAAATGATTCGTTTGAATTTAAAATTTTATAATCAGATGAAAGATTTTTTATTTCGTTAGTTTTATTTTGAGAATAACCCGCATTAACGAAAAGTGAAATTAAAAATAAATGAAGGATATAATACAAAATTTTGGCAGGTGATAATTTAATTATCTTCATAAATTTAAAATGGGTTAAAAAGTTTGGTAGAATGTATCACAACTAACAATTATTAATCAAAAAAATTACACACAAATGAAAGAAACCATTTTTCAAAGATAGCATAGCTTTATCTTTAAAAAATGGTTTATGAAAAAATAATACATAGAGTAAAAAAAATTTATAAAATTAATAACAAGTCTCTATATATTATTCCTGCTTAGTTTAATTGATTTGAAATATCTTTGTAAATATATTATTAGTACGCAGTAAAGTCAATGCTCATAAGCATATTTTTAGACAGCAGTTCCTTTTTTTGACAGTCCCATTTTTTCGAGAACATCCAGATGGTTCAAAGCATTTTTTGCTGCTTCCTGTTCAGCTTGTTTTTTGGACTTCCCTTTGCCGATACCGAGGCTTCTTTTGTTCACAAACACCTCGACTGTAAAAAGCTTATTATGTTCCGGCCCCTCTTCTTTTATAATTGCATACTCCGGAATGAAATCTGTATGCGCCTGAACGTATTCAAGAAATTTACTCTTGTGATTTTCATCAAACTGGTTCAGCCACTTGATATCGAGCTTTTTGAAAATTTCTTCATTCAAAAATTCTTTGGCAGAATCGTACCCTGAATCCATGAAAACAGCCCCTATCAATGATTCATAAGCATCAGATAAAATTGTATCATAGCCTTCATCGATTGATTTCCTCGCTGTGAATGAAGCTAATAAAAAATCTTGGAGCCGGATATTCTTAGCTCTTTCCGCAAGAAATTTTTTATTAACCAGTATCGAACGGAATTTAGTAAGATCTCCTTCCTCGTTGAGCGGAAAATTTTTGAATAAATATTCTGCTACTACAAGATCGAGTACTGCATCTCCGAGAAACTCCAGTCTCTCATTAGATATGATACCTATTTTTAAAGGATTACTTTTCACTTTCAGGAAAGAGCGGTGAGTTAAAGCAGTTATAAAATAATTTTTATCAATTATTTTATAGTGTATAATTTTCTGAAAGCTGACAAAGTCAATTTGAAAGATCGCTTTAGATAATGATTCATCTTCATTTTTCCTTACTTTATAAAATGGAATGAATCTCCGGAATTTTTTCCTAAATAAGTCGAGCATAAATTTTTCTGATGGCTGATACTAAATGTCTATTCTTCGTATTTTTTAAATACAAGTGCTGTATTGTGACCACCGAATCCTGAATTAACAGACATAACAGTAGTTACCTCTTTTTTTATTGCAGTATTTACGACATAGTTTAAATCACATTCAGGATCTTTAACTTCGTAATTTATTGTGGGGGGAATGACTCCATCACGGATAGTTAATATGGAGGCTATAGCTTCGATGGCGCCTGCTGCACCAAGCAAGTGACCAATCATAGATTTTATTGAATGAACCGGGATGTCATATGCTTTTTCGCCAAAAACATTTTTTATAGCAAGAGATTCATTCTTGTCATTGTAATATGTTGAAGTGCCGTGGGCGTTTATTACATCAATGTCGTTATTTGTCATTCCTGAATTTGCAACAGCAACTTTGATTGCTCTGCCTAAGCCTTCGCCTTCAGGTGAAGGTTCTGTAATATGAAAAGCATCTGCAGTCAATCCAAATCCGGTAAGCTCGCCGTATATTCTTGCACCGCGTGATCTGGCAAACTCAAGTTCTTCAAGAATAAGCGTTGCACCACCTTCTCCCATTACAAATCCGTCTCTGTTTTTATCAAAAGGTCTTGATGCTTTCTCCGGAGAATCATTTCTGGTGGATAATGCTTTCATTGAATTAAATCCGCCTACTCCCATCGGGCAAATCACGGCTTCGGAACCACCGGTTACCATTACATCAGCGTCTCCTCTTTCGATAAGCATTACTGAATCAGCAAGTGAATGAGCTGAGGTTGTACATGCTGAAATAGTTGCATAGTTCGGACCTTTCAATCCATATCTCATGGAAATCCTTCCGGCTGCAATATCAGCAATTAGCATTGGAATAAAGAACGGACTGATCCTGTCCGGGTTTCCATCTCTTTTATACAGGTTGGTTTGCTGTGTATGATATGTCCACATTCCTCCTATCCCTGAGCCATATACTACGCCGACTCTGTCAAGATCAATTTTGTCAAGGTTGAGACCGGAATCCTTCATCGCTTCGTCTGAGGCAACTATAGCATATTGTGCAAACGGATCGACCCTCTGCGAAAGTTTTCTGTCCATATAATTGATAGGGTCAAAGCCTTTAAGCTCAGCAGCAAATTTAGTGTCGAAATTTTCTGTATCAAAATATGTAATATTTGCAACCCCACTTTTACCAGCTACCAGGTTCTTCCAGAAATCTTCAACATTTAATCCTATAGGGCTCACAACTCCAAGTCCCGTTACTACAACTCTTCTGTTCATTTATAAAAAATCAATTTATAATTTATTTAGCAGCAACTTTTTCGGAAATATATTTGACAGCGTCCCCAACTTTCTGTATCTTTTCAGCATCTTCATCCGGAATTTTAATATCAAATTCTTCTTCGAATTTCATAACCAGCTCCACTGTGTCTAAAGAGTCGGCACCAAGGTCATTGATAAATGAGGCATCTGTAGTAACCTTGGATTCTTCTACACCAAGTTTATCTACTACTGATTGTTTAACTCTTTTTTCTATTTCTTCATTAGTCATTTTAAAATTACTCCTTTATATTATTAATAATTTAATTAGCAATATAGCAAAATCATAAAATCTTTAAAAGTTATAAATTAATAAAATTTAGGACAAAATTTTTCCGGGCAGAAAAAGATGATAAAAATATGCAGGTTTATGTTGCCTGAATAAGTTTATTTGGATTTGCAATTTCCGTCTGGAGAAAATAAATTAATTCGAGCGTTGAGTTTAAAATTTAATTTTATTAATTTGCATATAGAAGTTTTAACCCACTCATTTATGAAATTAAACCTAAACAATATGTTTGGAAATAAAACAAAAGAATCTTCTTATAAAGATAATTCTTATAATGAAGAAAGAGCACCTTTAAGGAGCAGCGGTCAGCAAGAAAAAATTCTTACACTTATAAGCGATGGGTGTAAATTTGAAGGGAATCTTTCCTCACCCTCTACTACAAAGATTGACGGGCATGTAGTCGGAAATTTAAGAGGTGAAAGCGGTATGATCATTGGTGAAAAAGGTATTGTTGAAGGTAATGTTAATGCAGTCGATGTCATTATTTCCGGCACGGTAAAAGGAAATATTAAGGCTCACAGGCTTGAGATTAAGAGAACAGGTTCACTTGACGGTGATATTGTAATTGAAGAACTCGTTACTGAATCCGGTTCGAAGTTTAACGGCAACTCAAAAATGGGTGAAAAATCAAAAAGTAATATTATTGATATGAAAGTAGATTTAAAAAATAACGATATTGATATACATTCAGATTCAAAAATAAAAGAAAGCCTGACTTTGAAAGAAAAACCGGTTTTAAAGTTTCACTAAATTTTTTTAAATCCCTGCTCCAGATCTGTAATAATATCATTTAAGTTTTCAATACCAACAGACATTCTGATCATAGAATCAGAAAGTCCGATTTCCTTTAGCTGCTTCCTGGTATAATAGGGCTTCCACATCGAAACCGGTAGAGTTACAAGTGACTCAACTCCACCGAGACTTACTGATATTTTACACAACTCAAGACTTTCTAAAAATTTTTTTGTCTTATTATAACCGGCTTTGACCTCAAAGCTCAGCATTCCTCCAAATCCCTTCATTTGTGATTTTGCCAGCTTATGTTGTAAAAAAGATTTTAAACCCGGATAAAAAACTTTACTAATCTTTTTATGACCGCTCAAAAATTCTGCAAGTCCGGATGCATTTTCATTTTGCTTTTTAACTCTTAAAGGTAAAGTTTTTATTCCTCTTAATAGTAGAGCCGCATCAAACGGGCTTATGCTGTGACCAACGATATGTGAGTAATCCCAGACCCTGCAGATGAAATTTTTGGTCCCGCAAACTATTCCCGCCATCAGATCACTGTGTCCACCAAGATATTTTGTACCACTCTGAAGAATTACATCAATGCCGAACTCCACAGCATTTTGATTTACGGGAGATGCAAAAGTCGAATCAACCATTGTTAAAATTTTTTTCTTTCTTCCCAGGTTTCCGATAAACTTCAGATCAGTGATCTTCATCAAAGGATTCGAAGGAGTTTCAATATAAATTATCTTTGTATTTTTTTGTAAAGCATCAGAAAACTCATTTGTGTTTTCCTGATTGACAAAGGTTGTTGTTATTCCGAATGAAGGAAGGATGTCTCGTAAAAGCTTTTGTGTGCCGGCGTATAAATTTTTTTGAGCTACAATATGGTCGCCGGTTTTTAGCGTACAAATAATAGCAGATGAAATTGCTGCCATACCTGAACCAAGAACCAACCCGTCTTCAGTGTGTTCAAACTCTGCCATTTGTTTCGAGATCTGATTTGAAAGGGGACTGTTATACCTGGGATAAAATTGTACCGGCCGATCTTGTGCTGATATTTTTGCAAGATGCTCAACCGAATTTTCCCGGTAATTAACTGAACACCAGATCGGCGGAACAATGGCGGAAGTTATATTATGCTCCTCCCCGGCATGAACAGCTGAGGTGTATATGTTTTTAATCTCTTTCTTTTTCATGCGAGGATGCTGCTGGAGTTTATTTTTCAAACTCATATCCTGAAATTAATAAAATTAAATAAGATCTTTGAGTAATTATAATTTCTTAAATTTATAAGCTTTTAAATTTGCTTAATATAAATTTACACTATACACTTTTTATACATACTCCTTGTAAAATCTTCTAAAAATAAATTTCCTGTACATACCACTCATTGTTCTACTTATTTTCCGCAATCAGTTTCATTTCAATATTTTTTTCCGAACCGTTTCTTATAATTTTCAGGTTAAGATCTTCTCCGGTTTTCATATCATTTACAATAAATAATAAATCCTGTTCATTTCGTATCTTCTGTTTGTTTGCTTCTATTATTACATCCTCCGCTTTAAGACCTGCATTATCAGACAAACTACCTTTCTGAACTTCCGTAACAACAACACCTTCAGCTTTTTCAAGTTTAAGATATTTTGCAATCCTCTCATCTATTCCCTGCATTCTGAAGCCCACATTGAAATTTCTCTCTATCTTTCCCTTTGTTTTTATTTCCTCCATAATGTTCTTTACTCTGTTAATAGAGATCGCAAATCCCACACCTATGCTTCCGCTGCTGTAGCCTCCGCCGGTAAATATGATTGTATTCATACCGATCACATCTCCATCAGAATTTACTAACGGACCGCCTGAATTCCCCGCATTGATCGAGGCGTCGGTCTGAATCATGTCCTTGTAAACTCTGCTTCCTTCAGCATTAACTTTCATATTAGTTGCGCTGACCACACCAACTGTGACACTTGGTTTGTCATTGATTTCAAACAGACCGAACGGATTTCCTAAAGCAATTACCCATTCGCCGATGATTACATCATCAGAATTCCCAAGCCTTGCATAATCAAGATTATTTTTATTTATTTTTAAAAGTGCGACGTCACTGTTTTTGTCGGAGCCGATTAGTTTTGCTTCAATCGTTTCACCGCTTGTTAAAGTAACAGAGATTTTAGTGGCATTTCCAGCGACGTGGTCATTAGTTAGAATGTATCCGTCAGGAGAAATTATATAACCTGAGCCAAGCCCCTTAACCACTTGTTTTTGCTGAGGTCTGTTTCCGAAGAACTGCTTAAAAAAAGGATCATTATCAAACATTGAAAATGGATCCTGTACATCTCTAACCTCTTCAACGTTGATTCCCACTATTGTAGGTGCAACTTTTTTTACAGCTCTTGTTATTGCGGTCTCTCTTGATTCGGAAATATTCTTATTATCTGAAATGCTGTTTTGAACCGGAGTAATTTTCTGTTGAGAATCTGGAGTACTATTTCCCTTAAAAAAAAATTTTCCAATGACAATTCCAGATGACAGAATAAGAATTGCAACAATGCTAAAGATTAGTTTTTTACTCATTTGTATAAAATTATTTGGAGTGTTAATTTGATCTGAAAGCGGTTTCATGATATTTTGCATTATGATTTTAATTTTAAACTTTTTTTACTGACATTACGAATTTACTTTTTCAAATGTTTCTTTACTTTTTTATAAATTGCTTCCCTGTCAATATTAAATTTACTCATCAGCTGTGAAGCAATTATTCCGCTTTCCCCGAAGTGGTCATCGATAGCAATATAATCCATCTTCGTAGGGTAATGCAGGGAAAGGACTTCGGCAACAGCTCCGTATAATCCGCATTGCCACTGATGATCCTCGCAGGTTATTATTAATCCAGTCTCTTTTGCACAAGTGATAATTGTTTCTTTGTCGATAGGCTTTATTGTGTGCAGGTTGACAACCCTTGCACTGATTCCGTCCTTCTTAAGTTTTGCCGAAGCCATAATTGCCTCCCATACAAGTAATCCGCTTGCTATTAATGTCACATCTGTTCCTTCAATCAGAGTGTCTGCCTTACCAAATTCAAATTGTGAATTCATATCCGTGAAGTTAGGTGACTTTTCCCGGTAAAATCTTATATAGAAAGGTCCGGGTGTATCCAAAGCAAGCCTGACTGCTCTGTATGTCTGATTATAATCACACGGTGTAACCACATTCATATTCGGTAACACCCTCATGAGAGCAACATCCTCAAAAGACTGATGAGTCGCACCATCAGGTCCTACTGTTATCCCGCAGTGTGATGCACAAATCTTAACATTCATTTCACTATATGCAATTGATTGTCTTATCTGATCAAATGGTCTGCCGGTCGCAAACTCTCCGTAGGTAGAGGCAACAGGAATCTTTCCAGCTAATGCAAGCCCAGCTGCCGTACCCATCATATCCTGCTCTGCAACTCCCACAGAAATAAATCTGTCGGGATACTGATCCCTGAATAAATTCGTTTTAACCGAACCGGTAACATCTCCACCCAGCACAACAATATTATTATTTTCCTTACCTGCATCTACCAATGCATCAGCAAATCCTTGTCTGGTTTCTTTTAATTCGGGATCTTCTAAATTAAAGGTCATTATATAATTTTAAATATTTTAAAATCAAAAATACTTTTTCTATCTCAGGTTTTCAAATGAATAATCAATGCGGATGCGAAAGAATTAATTATGTCAAATTATATATGGAGAAAATTATAGTTAGAAATATGAAATAAAATATGAAAGAATTTTTTAGAACAACCTGTCTGTGAATTCTGAGACCGATATTTTTAGACTGGAAGTGTAAATTATCCAGGAAGAAATTCTGTTTATTGATTCTGCTGAATGAGCATCAATCTTTAATTGAGTTTTAAAAATATGTGCATGAAAGGGATTTTACTATTATATAGTTGAATATAATAAATTATTCAGATCTCTGTAATCGTAGTGATCTGAATAATCAGGACAGGTTTATTAAAATTCTGTATTTAGAAAAACTGAATAATATTAAGGTGAATATACATGAACAAATTTTATATTATTATTATAACAATAAAGCATGTCATGCAAGGTTACCATTTGATCATTGTCAAGATCAGCCAGTAAATAACCGGTTGTAAATAAGATAAGACTGTTATATACATCTGTCACATCGAGTCCATTTACGGAACCGTCCTGATTTATGTCGCCGGTATAAATATGGGCGAGCCCGTTTTTTAAAATCATATTATTCCCAAACGCCATATTAATATTATTTGAAAAATTATATTCGAGAGCATATGAATTAAAATCTTCACCGCCAAGCCTGCTCCATGTTTCTATAGAATTTTTGTGTTTTATTTCAATATAGTATTTATAACCGGGATCGGGAATTGTCAGGTTGCACAAAGCACTACCGGTAGAGTCTAAATATACTTTCTGAGATTCTAATACCCGAAAACTATTTTTTGAATCCCTCAGTGAAACTTGGACAGTGTCTCTGGCCGGTGAAATTGCCTGAAGCTTTACCGACAAATTCAGTTGTGAACATTTGTTATTCAAAGAGCTTTGTATTACGCCAAACTCTAAAGCTAAAGATTGATCAAACAAAGGTCCATCTACGGTCACATTTATTGAATCTCTGTATCTGTAAATCAGTGAATTACTTCCGGATATATTTTTCATTCCTATTAAATTAGGGGGCAAAGTATTATTTAAATAGCTTGATATAAAATTAATCCCTGAGGTTTCTTTATTATACTGAACCAATATTTTTGAATTATTTGTCAGTGAGTCACCGAATTCTATACTGACCTGAAAACTTAAATAATCAAAAGCATCACCGGATTTCAGATTTACTCTGTCATAAGTGATGATTAACTGATTACCCGATATTTTGTAACTTAACCTGTTACTATCTGAAGTGGTGTTGCCAAAATCCAGATCAGACCAGAAGGGAGCAAATGCAGGAACCTGCTGAGAGAGAAGATTCGAAAAGTTTGCAGCATCTGCAGAAAGAAGAATATCATTTTTTTTAAATCCAATTATTCCGTTCGTTGTTATAAAAACGGAATCATATTCTGAATTAAAAAATTTAATTTTATGCATAGCCGGTAAAATATTTCCAAGGCTGAAATAACCGTTATCAATATTCCCTGTAAGCAGACCATTTGTTGCATTACTTCTGTTAAAAATTAAATTTGTACTCCCGGTAGTATCTTTCCAGCAAAACTGTGGCTTGCCTGGTGTAGTTAATGAGCATGATGCGGAGTTAGAAAAAAAATATCCTCCGTTTGATGCAAGTCCGCCTCCAAAGTTTGTATTAATAATTGTGAATGTACTGTAAAGTGTGTCATTACTGATGTTCTCATCACCGGGGAGGCTAGTAAAAATTTTAACATTATAAGTGCCCTGCGCACTTATGTGCATTGTATCAAAATAAATAGTTTTATCATTCCCGGCTGACAAAGTATCAGCTCTTACGCTTACATAAGAAGACGGTCCCGTAACTGAATAAGTAGTGTTGAAAGGGATAGTTTGATTTATACTTCCGAAGTTCCTGATCTTTGCTTTGGGGATGATATTTTGAAAAGCACAAGCGTTGAAATTTCCGTTTGGAAACAAATTTTCTAAAACGCCAACTTCATTCAAGACAGGATGCCCGACTGAAACATCATCAAGCCGGATGTTATCACCATCAAAATTGATATGCCTAAAACCTACCCACACCGTTTGTCCTGCATATGCATTTAAGCTTATCGAGTATCTTCCATAATTTAACGGGGAAGGATACGAAACACTATCAATGAAATTAAATAATCGTGTTGACATGCTGGTATAAAGGGAATCGGTAGTTGAGATGTAGATATTAAAAGTATCTTTATAATTATTCCAGAATGTTTGCTTGAATGAGAATACAAGTGAATCTCCGGAAGCAGGAACGAATCTCCGGGAGATCAGATAGTTACTTGAATATCCCGATTCAAAATTTGAAACGGCACATTTACTTCCGGAAAACTGATTTCTTATAGACTGGTTCCAGATGCCACCTCCGGCAGTTAAAAAAGATACAGACCATCCTTCCGGAGGAAATTGTGTCCCTTCAAAACCTTCATTTATTTTAATTTGTGCGTTA
>JBDTWU010000263.1:0-8532 GCA_040006535.1 bacterium
AAATGTTTTATGTAATTCTCTTAGTACAGTCAATTTTTTTTCCTCTAAAAAATATTTATCAAAACCCTGCAGCTTTCTCAGGAGCGGATATACAAATTCATAAAAGCAGGTAATAACTGATGCAGGATTACCTGGTAATCCGAAAATATATGCCGCGCCATTCTTACCGAAATACAGGGGTTTACCGGGACGTTGTGAGATCTTATAAAATAATTTTTTGGTACCGAGCTTTTCAAGTACTTCATTCACAAAATCGTATTTACCAACTGATACACCTCCTGAAATTAAGATAAGGTCAGCTTTCAGCAGACATTGTGAAATTATTTTTAAAAGCTTTTTCTTTTTATCTTTTACAAAGATTATTTTTTTTGTTTTAATATTCATTTGTTCCAGGGCAGACTCCAGAATATATGAATTTGAATCATAAACTTTTCCGGGAGATAATTTGGTGCCGGCTGACTGAAGCTCATTGCCGGTTATAATTAAGTATACAACGGGTTTTCTGTAAACTTTTATTCTGTCAATTCCTAATGCAGAAAGAAATCCTGAAACTGCGGGTGTTATCATAGAATGTTGTGTAATCGCAAGCTCGCCTCTTCTGATCTGTGCCCCTTTGCTTCTTATAAAATCACCTTTCGCAGGGATTTTTTCACCCAGAGATATTTTATCTTTACTCACGTTGACCTCTTCCTGCATCACTACACAATCAGCACCTTCCGGAACGACGGCACCTGTAAAAATTCTCACCGCTTCATTATTTTTTAATTTAATATTGGGGCTGTCTCCCGCTTTGATCTCTTCAATAACTGTCCATTGGTTTGCATCAGAAAACTTTAGAGCATATCCGTCAACATTAGATTGATTGAAAGGGGGAAGATCGAGCTTTGAAAAAATATCTTCAGCAAGAAAATAACCTGATGAATTTCTCAATTTCCGGTTCGAGGTTTTTGTTAATCTAAAGGTATTCTCAATAAGAATCGACTTTGCTTCCTCTACAGTGATCATATAAAAATTAATTTAACCGCAGCAAGGAAAATTACCAGAGCTAAAACATTTTTTAGAATTATATTTTTTGCAAACCGGCTTCCCCATAAAGAGCCCGCCATTCCGCCAAGTATAGCGGCAAATATCCACCAGATAAACTGGCTGTACAAAATCAGATTGCCGGTTCCTATTCCCAGCAAGCCGGAGCACGAATTAACAAATATAAATAGTGCTGATACTGCAGCAGCTTCCTTTACATTTGCCCATCCAAAGATCAATAAGACCGGGCTTAATATTATTCCTCCGCCAATGCCTATCATTCCGGATAAAAATCCTAACACGGCTCCGATAATAATTCCGGAAGTAACGGAGAATTCATTCTCAGGGTTAATTATTTTTTTATTAAAAATTCCTGTGAGACGTAATGCCGCTATGATTAGAAAAATTCCTAAGATCCTGTTATACCATGCAGTGCTTAAAGAAATGCCCGCGCCAATGTAAGCCAACGGAACAGAAGATACAGCGAAGGGATAAAATAATTTCCATTTGAAATAACCATTCCTGTAAAACTGGCTAAATGCAATGCAGGAAACGAAAAGATTGAGAAGAAGCGAAGTGCTTCTCATATAAACTGAACTGATTCCCAGCATTCCCATCAATGCAAGATAGCCGCTTGCGCCGCCATGACCTACAGAAGAATAAACAGCTGCAACAAGAAAAATCATGGGAATTATTTTCCACAGCTCAATCTCCAAGTTTATCCCCCTATGCTCACCATGCTTCTGTTAATGATTTCAACAGCGTCAAACTGTCCACCTCTTTCTTCTTTTTTATCCGATAGAGATGAATAAATTAATGGAACTATATCCTCATCTTTTCTTAATGCAGTGAGCAGGTCGGTTTCATTTTTTGAAAATAAACAGTTTTTAAGTTTGCCGTCTGAAGTGAGACGAAGACGATTGCATTCATTGCAGAATGGTTTTGTAATCGTGCTGATGATTCCAAATGTTCCTAAATGTCCGGCTGCCCTGTATTTCCGGGTAGTGTCATGCCTGGAATCTTCAATTTTCAAAATGCTGTATTTGCTTTTAATTAAATCGATGATCTCATCATAAGAAAAAACACTCTCACTCTTCCAGTTATTTCCGGTAAAAGGCATGAACTCAATGAAACGTATTTCCAGCGGAAAATCTTTAGTCCATTCGATGAATTCATTTATTGAATTTTCGTTAACGTTTCTCATCACAACAAAATTTACCTTTACTGTAAAATTATTACGAAGAAGTAAAAGAATATTCGAATATATCTTTTCAAACTGGTTTCGTTTTGTCAGAAGAAAAAATTCTTCGGGATTGAGTGTATCGAGGCTTACATTAATTGATTTGATCCTTGCAGCTTTGAATACATTTATATACTCATTTGCAAGCAATGCATTGGTAGAAATTGTAAGACTGACATCTTGTCTTGATAATTTATCAATAATTTCCGAAATATCTTTACGCAGAAGAGGCTCTCCCCCTGTAATCCGGATTTTATTCACCCCCAGCTTTACAAAAACAGTTGCCAGACGGTCAATCTCGTCCGGTGACATTAATTTATTTTTTTTTGTAAATGCCACACGGTCTTCCGGCATGCAATATATACATCTGAGATTACATGCATCAGTCACTGAAATTCTTAAATAATTATGCACTCTTCCAAAACTATCGTACAGCATGCGGATTTATTTTTTGAAAAGATAACATAATTATTTTTTAAAAACAGTTTCTTATTAGGAGATTAATTATCATATAGCTTAAGCCGCGCACAGTATATAAAATTTTAAAGTATTAAGATTAATTTTCCGGAGAAAAGAGTATTGAAAATTTTAAGTGCTTTTAAAACAATTCAAATAAATCCGACTGGTCCCGTTTTTCACTTGTTATCTGAGCACCATACAGGTGTTAATAATTTGATAACGAAAAGGCTAAAATTTCAAAAATTGTTTCTGCAATTTTTCAGCTTCCTCCATAGATCTTGCTTCAGTAATAATTCTTACAACAGGCTCTGTGTTTGATTTACGGAGGTGAACCCAGTAATTTTTAAAATCGAGTTTTAAACCATCGTTTGTCCATATTTTTATTACTTCCTTATTTTTCAAAAATTTATCCCGGATCTTTTTCAGCATTTTATCTGGATCTTTGACATTCATTTTTTTAGATTTGGAAATAAAATAACGGGGCAGAGAATTTTTATGGCCGCTTAAACTCAATCCGCTATCCGCAAGCTCATTCAATATCAATACAATTCCGGCAAGGGAATCTCTTCCGTAATGAAGTTCAGGATAAATTACTCCGCCGCTTCCTTCACCACCTATTAAGGATCTGTTCTTCATCATCTCCTTTACTACATTTATTTCGCCTACCGCGCTTCTGAATACTTTCGCGTTGTGTGTCTTTGCAATATCATCAACCGAACGTGTGGTCGATAAATTCACAGTAACATTTTTATTTTTATCTTTTGTTTTTTTTAAAACAAAATTTGCTACTGCTGTAATTGTGTTTTCCTCACCGTATGGCTCACCCTTATCAGTAATTAAAACCAGTCTGTCTGCGTCAGGATCAACTGCAATTCCGAGGTCAGCTTTATTTTTCCTGACAGCCATTGAAAGCAAGACGAGATTTTCAGGGATAGGCTCGGGGATATGTGGAAATATTCCGCTACCGTCGCAAAAGAGCCTTATAACTTTGCAGCCTAATCTTTCAAGGAGCTTCGGAACAATAACGGAACCAGATGAATTTACTGCATCTACTACGACATTAAATTTTCTATTTTCTATTTTATTCAGATCAAGGATCTTTAATTTTAAAACTTTATCTATATGTTTATCAAGCCATGAATTATCATTCTTTATCGCTTTGAGATTATCCAGAGCGGCATATTTAAAATTTCCTCTGTCAGCAATTTTCAAAAGCTTCTCTATTTGTTTATTGTCAAGGAATGTTCCGTCAGGATTTAAAAATTTTAAACCGTTCCAGATCCGTGGATTGTGCGAAGCAGTAATTGAAATCCCTCCTGCACACTTTAATTCTTCTGCAGCAATTTGAACCGTTGGTGTTGGGACAGATCCGAGATTGATAACTTCAACACCACAAAGTAAGAGATTACCTGTAACAATTTTTTCAATAACATCCCCGAATAATCTACCGTCTCTTCCAACTGCAATTTTTATATTCTTATTCTTAGAATGTATTAGTGAGTATTCGGCAAATGCAGAGGTAAATTTGATTATGCTCTCAGGTGTTAAACTGTCCCCGATGATACCGCGTATTCCCGAAACAGATGCAATTATTTCTGACATTTATTTTAAATTAAGTTTATCCCCGGTAAGTCTGAATTTTTCTACCCGGCCTGTAATTTTAAACTCTATATTTTCTGTATACTATTCTCAAGTTCTTCCAGTTGTTCAACCGAGTTTACACCGCTTATTTCAGTCAAATCATTTACAGGCAGTGCTCCGATTGTTTTACCCGCGCTTTTAAAATATTTAAAAATATCGGTAAGATAATATTCCCCCTGAGCATTATCTGTTTTTAAAGTATCAAGAGCACTAAACAGAATTTTGCTATCTGTAATATAGATCCCCGAATTGATTTCTGTACATTTTTTTTCTTCTTCATTGCAATCCTTCTCCTCACGTATATCACAGAAATTATTTTCAGAATCCCTTAAAACTCTTCCATATCCTGATGGGTCATCCAGTATTGCCGAAATAAGGCTCGCGTCGAAATTATTATCTTTGTGAAATTTAAGAAAAGATAAAACAGTCTCATATTTTAGTAAGGGCACATCTCCTGACAATATTAGGACATTGCCATGAAAATTTTCAAGTATCAGTTTTGTCTGCATTATTGCATGACCGGTTCCAAGCTGTTCATCCTGATGAGCAAATTTTAACTTGCTGATATTGCCGGAAAATTTGCTGTTAAGAAAATCGATTATACTTTGTTTCTGATGACCGACAACAGTGATGATAGTTTCAGAATCAACTTTCAATGCAAGTTCAACAACAAATTGGATCAGCGGTTTGCCATGAAGCTCATGCATAACTTTTGATCTCTCAGGATTTTTCATTCGACTGCCTTTACCTGCAGCCATTATTACAGTTGTAAGTTTTTTAACCATTCAATATCAGACTATTGAAAAATAGTTTATATTAAAAAACCACCCGGTACCAAAGTATATAAGTTATTTTAGATAAGTTTTTCTTATAGTCTTCGTACCTATGTGGTTTCGAATTTTTATATTTGCGTTATTTTTTTTGAAAAATTATATTATCAATAAGCCTGGTTGAACCGGCATAAGCAGCCAATGATATTAATAATTCACCTTTAAAATCATTTAAATTATTAACCTGGTCAAGTTCAGTATTGTCTGTTATTTCATAATATTGAAGTTCAAATTCAGGTGCTCTTTCTTTTAAAATATTTATTGCATGTTTTTTAACTTCAATCGGGTCTGAAATATTCTGTTCAAGTATTAACTTTTTTCCTTCCTTAAGAATGTAGTAAAGAACAGCAGCCTTATTCTTCTCGTCCTCACTCAGATAAGTATTTCTCGAGCTCATTGCTAATCCGTTCTCTTCCCGGAGAGTCTGGCATATTATGACCTTCGTATCATTATTAAGATCTTCAATAATTTTTTTTATTATAACATTCTGCTGAGCATCTTTTTGACCTAAATACAAATAATCGGGCTTTACTGCGTTCAATAATTTTATAACTATTGTTGCGACTCCGGTGAAATGTCCGGGGCGGAATTTTCCTTCAAGCTTTTCAGAAATATCAGAAACAGTAACAGTTGTAAAGCCCGGTTTTTTATACATCTCTTCTGATTTCGGATTAAAAATATAATCTGTCCCGGCTTTTTCACAGATGTGATAATCTCTTGTAATGTCTCTCGGGTATTTATCGAAATCTTCATCTTTAGAAAATTGGGCCGGATTTACAAAAATGCTTGTTACTAAAATATCATTTTCATCTTTTGCTTTCAGCATCAGGGAAATGTGGCCTTCATGCAGAAATCCCATTGTGGGTACAAGTGCGACTTTCTTTCCCAGGCACCTGTAATAATCAGAAATTTCCTGAATGGCTGAGATTTGTTTTACTACTTTCATTAATTTGAAATCAGATTCAGTACCTGTGAGAGCTTATCTTTGAGGTCTTTGCGGCTTACAATAAAATCTATGAAGCCATGATCGAGTAAAAATTCTGCTCGCTGAAAACCGGGAGGAAGGTCAACACCTGTAGCCTGTTTTACAACTCTCGGGCCGGCGAATGCTATCAAAGCATTTGGCTCCGCAATGTTCAGGTCGCCAAGCATTGAGAATGAGGCGGTTGAGCCTCCTGTAGTGGGATTTGTTAAAATAGAAATGTAAGGAATTTTTTCTTCATCAAGCTTTGCAAGCTTTGAGCTGGTCTTTGCGAGCTGCATCAGTGAAATTGCTCCTTCCATCATTCTTGCACCGCCGCTTGATGAAATAATTATTAAAGGATATCTGGACTTAATAGATTTATCAATTGCTCTGCTGATCTTTTCTCCCACCACGCTTCCCATACTTCCGCCGATAAATCCGAAATCCATACACGCAAAAACAACATCTATATCATTTATCTTACCGGTTCCGGTTTTTATAGCATCATACAGCTCTGTGCTTTCCATCGTTTCTTCCAGCCGTTTTTTGTACGGCTTTGTATCAGTAAAAACAAGCGGATCCATAGAGCGGATTTTTTTATCCATCTCTTTAAATGAATCCTCATCAAGAATTATATTAATATATTCCTCACTTCCTATTCTGAAGTGATGACCGCATTTCGTGCAAACATAAAAATTTGTCTCCCATTGTTTCTTGTGCATCATTTCATTACACGCGGGACATTTGATCCATGTTCCGTCAGGAACATCTTTTTTCTGTGTTTCGGTGGTAATGTTTTCTTTGGATCTTTTAAACCATGCCATAATCTGTTTTGTATTTCAAAATAAATAACATTAACTGCAAAATAAAATCAAATATTAGGAACAAAGTCCTTCATATAAAATGGCTCAGATATTCTGTAATCCCCGAATTTATTTCTGTCAATGGATAGTCTTGTTAATTTATCCATTACATCAATGTTAGATAATCCGGAGACATCTGCAACACGGGATTTTAAAATATCCGGAAAGCCTGCGTGGAATTTTTCATTTATTAAAAACAATGCATCCTCATTAAGTATATTTTCAATCGTGTCAATTTTATATTCAGAAATTCTTTCAATCTTGTTTTCCACATTAATATACTCGCTGTAATAATATTCGTTGGTTTTCGTGTTAGAAGAGATCAGTGGAATAGTTTTATTAAGACTACTTTTTTTGTTTGCTATTATATCAAGCGTTGAAAGTTCGATAAGCTTGCTGTGGTTTGAATAACAGATTCCTTTCGCAATCGCTGAGCTGATTCTCAGGCCGGTGAAAGATCCCGGTCCGTTAGATAAGCTTACAATTTCAATCTTATTTAATGAAATGTTATTTGACAAAAAGAATTTATGTATGTAGTATATCAGGGTATCTGCGTTATTCTCCGGCTCAAGCTGCATTTTGAATAATATATCAGAATTTTCTGAATACCCAAATTCAATTTTCTTTGACGAGCTGTCTATAAAAAGTATCCCCAATTCTTCTCTAAATAAATTTTATCTTAACATAGTGCAATTACCACAAAGATTATAATAAATCAAATTTTCTGAGTGACTCAGAATTAAAATTAATCAGTTAAATCTGATCAGTCTTTCATTTTCCTTATTACCATATTCAAAATAAATTTTTTTCATATTCCCTTTAAAGAGTTCGTCTGCAAGTTCGGCCCATTCAATCAGACATACAGAATCTTCATTGACATAGCTCTCTATTCCTATTTCATTTAGTTCGTGTAAATTCTTTATTCTGTAAAAATCAAAATGATTAATTCTGATCTTTTCAAAACCTGCTGTACGAAAACCTGTATATTCATTTACAATTACAAAGGTAGGACTATTTACTAAATCCTTAACATCAAAATAAGAGCATATACCTTTTATAAACTGTGTCTTGCCTGACCCCAGATTTCCGAAAAAGCCCGCAATATCATTTCCTTTAAGATCTTTTGCAAATGATTTTCCAAGAGAGGCAGTTTCTTCAGGTGATTTAGAAATAACTTCTCTTTTGATGCTCACGCCTTTAAATATTTTTTACACATTACAATAAGCCGCCTATAATAAATATTTTTTAAAAAATATTTATACTTGATCGTTTAAAAAAATAGATAAAGTTATAATTATTATTTACAGATGAACTATTTAGGGTCCAGAGTAATAACCGGCAGTATCATTTCATCTATGGAAATCCCGCCGTGCTGAAAAGTATCATTATATTGATTTAGATATTTATGATACTCAGTGGGATATACAAAATAAAAATCTTCCTTGGCAATAATATAATTTACTACTCCGTTCCTCTTTGGCAATCTGAATTCCTTCGGGTTTCTGACAAAGA
>JBDTWU010000264.1:0-2573 GCA_040006535.1 bacterium
TATCAGAAAAACTATTCTTGATCCTCAGGGAAAAGCGGTTGAACATTCGCTTAAATCGTTAGGCTTTGATTCTATTGAGGATACACGTATCGGAAAATATATCGAGCTCAGAATAAATGCCGTTAATAAGGAGGAAGCAGAGCAAATTTCAGATGAAGCATGCAGAAAGCTTCTTGCAAATTCCGTAATGGAGGAATATTCATTTGAAGTTTATAAAAATGAGGTTGAGGAATAATGTCAGCTGTTAAAGCGGGTGTAGTTGTTTTTCCTGGTTCTAACTGCGACCATGATGTTTACAATGTTTTGAAGAATACGATGAATGTAGATACAAAATTTTTATGGCATAAAGATAATAATATAGAAGACCGGAATCTGATAATTCTTCCGGGAGGATTTTCGTATGGAGATTATCTCAGATGCGGTGCGATTGCAAAATTTTCACCGATAATGAAGGATGTAATCAGGTTTGCAAAGGAAGGGGGAGTTGTTATCGGCATCTGCAATGGTTTCCAGGTCTTATGTGAGGCAGGGCTTTTACCGGGTATTCTTTTGAGAAATCAGGATCTCAGATTCATTTGTAAAACAGTTACATTGAAAGTAGAGAATAATAAAAGTATTTTTACAGGAGAATTCGGAATTAAAGAAGAGATCAATATTCCTGTCGCTCATGGCGAGGGAAATTATTTTTGTGACGATGATACATTAAGAGAGCTGACAGGGAATAATCAGATACTGTTACGTTATATCAACAATCCTAACGGCTCTATTGATAATATTGCAGGTATACAGAATGCAGCAAGGAATATATTCGGAATGATGCCGCACCCGGAAAGAGCAGCGGATGAATTGCTTGGAAATACGGACGGTAAAAGATTTTTCAAGAGTGTAGTAGAAAGTATTTTATAATGTGTTAAAAGTAAATTAATCCTGCTAAAAGCAGGAAAGGAGTAAAAAAAAAATGTTTGGTTTAGGAACACCTGAAATAATATTAATTGCGATCGTGATTTTAGTTCTGTTCGGTGCTAAAAAGATCCCGGATCTTATGCAGGGATTAGGAAAAGGCATCAAGGAATTTAAGAAAGCTTCTTCTGATATTGAAAAAGATATTACCACCTCTACAGAAGATAAGGATAAAACTGTCAGGTAAATTTTCATTAAAATATTCCGTCTAATATTTAAACAATAAAAGTCTTTCTGACTTTTGTTGTTTAAATCAAAAATTTATGCAGGACATTCCCAAAAGCTTCAAAGAAATCAGATCCAGGATTAACTCCGGGCAATTGAGTTGTGTTCAGCTTGTACACCAGTATCTAGAAAATATTATCGCACAGAAAGATCTTAATGTTTTTATAACCGTTTTAGATAAACAAGCATTAGAACGAGCTGCAGATGTTGATGAAAGAATTAAATCCGGTAAAGCAGGTAAGCTTGCAGGTGTGGTTATATCCGTTAAGGATGTAATTTCTGTTAAGGATAATCTGCTTACATGCGGTTCGAAGATTTTAAGCAGCTTTGAACCATTATATAATGCCACTGTAATTGAGAGACTGGTAAAGGAAGATGCAATTATAATCGGAAAGACAAATTGTGATGAGTTTGCAATGGGTTCATCAAACGAAAATTCTTTTTACGGATCAGTAAAAAATCCTTTCGATAAAACTAGAGTTCCCGGAGGCTCTTCCGGAGGAAGTGCAGTTTCTGTTGCAGCCAACATGTGCTTAATTTCACTCGGATCAGAAACGGGCGGCTCGATCCGTCAGCCGGCTTCATTCTGCGGCATCACAGGATTAAAGGCAACATACGGAAGGATTTCGAGATTCGGTCTTGTAGCATTTGCTTCTTCATTCGATTCGATAGGAATATTTGGAAATAATAATTACGACATTTCCTGCGTGCTGGAGGTTATTGCGGGTATTGATGAAAGAGACAGCACATCATCCGATAAGGAAGTTGAAAATTATTCCGAAGCTGTTGATAAGAATTTAGATCCGGAAAGAATTAAGATAGGTTATGCTAAAGAATATTTTGAAGAAGGTCTTAGTGAAGAGATAAAAAAAGAAGTTTTAAGTAAAATAGATTTCTTAAAGGATAAAGGTTTTCAAATATCGGAAATTTCTTTGCCTCATTCAAAATATGTTATACAGACTTACTATATACTAACATGCGCTGAAGCATCCAGCAATCTATCAAGATATGACGGAGTAAGGTATGGTTACAGATCGGAAAATTCCACAGCACTTGAAGATATGTATTATAATACCCGCTCGGAAGGATTTGGTGATGAAGTAAAGCGAAGGATCATGCTGGGCACTTATGTATTATCTGCGGGATATTATGATGCATACTACAGGAAAGGGCAAAAGGTCAGGAGACTGATATTAAAAGATTTTGAAGAAGCTTTTAAAAAAGTTGATTATATAATTTCACCTACGACTCCCACCACTGCATTTAAGATCGGAGAAAAGCTAACAGCCCTGTTTGTTCAAAATGATTTATCAAAATAAAACTGAACGAAATGGAAAATAAAGATTTTTTCAAAGGAAAACCGGCCAGTTTTTCTGTACCGGAAAATA
>JBDTWU010000265.1:0-4586 GCA_040006535.1 bacterium
ATATGTCAAGAAAATAATTTCCCGGTGTTAGAAAAAGACCCGGTATCTCAGCTTCAAAGTTCAACTCAGAGTTGGACAATTCCGTACTCTTTACGAGATTGCTTATTTTTTCTGAACTATAAAATATCTTTGTTCCGTTTTTTGTAAATATTGTAAATGCTACTCCTAACTCCGGATAATGTTTTTTAACGAATAATGAAATAGTAACCTTGAAAGGATACCTTACATCAATGTTTATAGATGGGAATTCCGTATTTGTTGATTGTAATTGTACCTTCGTAAAATAGCAGTCCGAATTTATTTTTTCAAAATTAACTACCGCCGTTTTATTCTCCGATTGATTAAAATAGTCCGAAATTATGTCTTCTGTCTTACCCATCTTTTTCAGCATTCCGTTCTCAAGTAAAAGTGATGATGAGCACAGGTTACTCACAGCTCCCATATTGTGACTTACGAACAATACCGTCCTGCCTTCTTTTATTGAGACATCGTGCATCTTCCCGAGGCATTTTTTCTGAAACTCTGCATCTCCGACAGCAAGCACCTCATCTACAATTAAAATTTCCGGTTCCAGATGCGCAGCCACTGCAAAAGCCAGCCTCACTAACATTCCTGTAGAGAATCTTTTAACAGGTGTATCTATATAATTTCCTATTCCCGAAAATTCTACTATCTCATCAAATTTATTTTTTATTTCAGATTTTGTCATTCCCAGGATAGAACCGTTCAGGTATACATTCTCCCTTCCAGTAAGATCCTGATGAAATCCTGTTCCGACTTCAAGCAGGCTGGCAACACGTCCTCTTATTTTGACTTTTCCCGATGTTGGGGATGTTACCCTTGAAAGAATTTTCAAAAGAGTTGACTTACCGGCACCGTTCTTTCCAATAATTCCGATCACTTCACCCTGCCTTATCTCGAAGTTAATATCTTTTAAAGCCCATACATAATTGCTTGCGTTGAACACAGCCCTGTTGTTGATCACTCCAAGTTTTATATCAGGAGTTTCTTTCTTTAGAATTTTTGAAACAAGTTTATTTATGTCCTGCACTATTGTCCTTGAAGAAACTATTCCAAGCCTGTAAATCTTTGAAAGATTCTCTACTTTAATGACTACACTCATTTTAAACTGATTAAATTAAGTCCCGGCATAATTTTTTACAATAGTTTTTCCATTTGAACTTTCCTGATACAGCGTATAATGCTCAAGTATATCTCTTAAGCTTTCTTCCAGCGAAATCTGAGTGCACCATTTAATTTCATTTTTGATCTTCTCATTGCTTCCGATAATAACCGGATTGTCTTTAGGACGGATTAATTTTTTATCTTCTTTTATGTAGATCTGAATTTCAAGAATCTCACACATCATTTGAATAATGTTATGTATTGAAATCCCAAAGCCGCTGCACACATTATATATCTCCCCTTTTTTTCCCTTTAAAAATAACATGTGATACGCATGCACTACGTCACGTACATCTATAAAATCTCTTACTATCGAAATGTCTCCGGCAATTACAAATTCATTTACATTTGATTTCTTTATTTCAACCAGCTGTCTTGCAAAGGAAGATATTGCAAAATTATCTCTCTGCCCCGGACCGATGTGATTAAAAGATCTTGTAAGAATTATATCAAGACCGTAAACTTCGGCATAAAGCTTTGCAAGCAGCTCCTGGGAAAATCTTGCAATTCCAAACGGACTCGAAGGATTAAGATACTGATCTTCTTTTAATGGAAGATCCGAAAGCTTTACTGTCCCGTACTCTTCTGATGATCCTACCGAAATGATCCTGCAGATTGATCCTGTCATTCTAATAACTTCGAGCAGGTTCAAAAATATATTTACATTATTCTGAAAGCTTTCATTAGGGTTCTTCCAGCTGCCTGACACACTGCTGTATGATGCTAAATGCAAAATATAGTTAGGCCTGTAATCGTAAATTAATTTCCCTAATCTGTCCCTGTCTTTCAGATCTGTCTTTTCAAATTTTATCTTCAGATATTCATAGCTTCTTAAGTCGAATGCCGGCTCATGCACATCAATACCCAGCACAGTAGATTGAATCTTATTACTGTTAAGATATTCCAGAAAGTTTTTACTTACGAAACCCGAAAATCCTGTAATGATGTATTTCTGCAATGTTAAATTATAGTTAACAGCTTATTCCAATTAATATTGAACTGTAAAATAAAATCCGTTATGAACCTATCGTGCAGCACTAATCTTTTATCTCAAGAAGATCTTTTTCATAAAGTTTATCTGATGCGTCTTTTATAATTCCGAAATCTGTTTTGCTTTTATTTGCGATCGCAATGAGATCGTTTGAACCGTCAGAAAGGTTCAGTACCCACATCATAGCATTCACAATATCAGCCGTATCTTTTTGTGAGCCGAGTGTAGGATAAAGATCTCTTTTACCTAGCTGCGGTTCGCAATATGGGATCTTATTTATAAATATTTTATTATTTTCTATCACGTAAATTATTTCAAGGTATTTATCAATAGATTTCTCCATAGCATCGAATGAAATAAAATCCTTATTATCAGCAGACGTGTGATACTCCTTATATTTCCCATACTTTGTTCGCATAAGTGATCCTACAGGCAAATTAAAGCCGGGAGAACAATATTGTCTCTCATCGCTTCCGGTAGGAAAAAATTCTTCAATTATAAAATTTTCTTTGCCGTGTTTTAAAACCAGCTCTGCTGCCCTGTCACCAATTGTATTTCCATCCCGGCTTTTTTTATATGTAAAATTTCCTTTATCTCCGATACATGTCACGACATATCCCGCTATCAATTTTTTTTTCATCTGCTCCCCGTGCGTTGATAAATAACAGATGCTTCCGATTGTTTCGGGAAGGAATAAAAATCTGTAAGTATATTTTCGGTTTTTCTTTTCTTTAAGTTTCTTATAAATAAAAGCAGACACTAATGGACCGGACAATTCGTTATTTGCCATTGAAGGATGACATATATAAGTTGACAGCAAAATTTCATTAGCAGTTTCACCTTTTAATACCGCCTCAGCTATTGTCATCGAACCTTTCGGATTTAATTCCGAATCTATTAATACTTCATAATTGTCTTCTTTTAAATTTTTCAGCTGATTATCACTTATACAAAATCCCCACCTGAGTTTGTAATATGAAGTCCGGTAAGGAATTACATCTGGCTGTTCAGGTGATGAATACAAATGCTCTTTTAATTCTTTTAAATTTAGTTTTCCTGAAAAATTTTCAGAATATCCTACCAAGTGAAGATTATTTTTTTTAAAATCTACTATCTTACTACCCGAACTGTCCTTTATCCATGCTTCTTCTGCATTCCATTCAGGAGGAACTGTCCAATCAAAACATTCCGTACCCGAGGGAACCTCTGTTATTTCTAATTCAATTATCTCTGATAAAATCTTTAATGTCTCCCGGTTTCCGTTTCCGGTTAAGCTTCTGTTAATTTTCCATAATCTGTCAAAGTATTTTTCAATCTGTTCTTTCAACTATTCTTCTCAATTCTGTATAACATTCCTAATGCTTTACCTGCCCTGATTACTTTTGAAACTTCTTCATATACTTTTTTTGCTTTTATAACATTAAGACAGCTTCCTTCTCCCGGCGGGGAGCCGGTAAACAATCCTTTGGAACGAATATGATCTACCATCTGCTTAATGTCGGTCACTACGCCATCTTCAAGTATTCTTGAATAGACATTAAACTCTTTTTCGTTTTCATTTCCATCGTGATCGATGTATCTGCCTTTAAATGTTTTGTGAAACCTGTTCGGAGCATTTTCCATTTCCTCCACATAATGATGGAATGTCATGCATATTTCTCCAGGTACATCCAGCACAGCTATTTTACCGTCCAGTTCTAATAATTTTGCAAAGGGTGATTCTTTTCCGAAAGCATTATAATTATATAAGTCTCTGAACTTATCTATGTGAAAACCGATCACCGCAAATGAAAACATCGGATGCCCGGTTCTGACTGAGTCTCTGCGGTTTCTTGCGGCTTCCGATAAAGCTCCTGTTTCTGATTTTGTATTTCGTATATCAAATACTTTACCTTTAGCAAAATCAAAATTAAATGTTGGAAAGATCAAAGTTCCTTTATCACCTACCGACGCAATGAATGAATTCAATACATCCTCAGGAGTCAGATCCATTCCTCTGGATTTGTATTTTTTTAGAAATCCGGACAATGAGCTGTGAACCATTACAGTATCGCCCTTATCAATACCGCTCTGATTCCAGGAATTCGCTAATTCGTTGACAATATTTTGCCGCTCTATAATTTCCGTCACTTCATCGATCATATTTTTAAAATATCCATAATATTTTTTGCTGCTGCTTCGGCCGCGTTGCCAATATTATAGCTGAGCTGTTTTGCAAATTCTTTTCTTTGAAGGGAAAGTTCTCCTGGATTTTGAATTGTATTTTCTAAAGTGTTCTGAAGCTTGTTAATATTATACACAACTTTTCCCACATGCCTTCCGGCATTTGCTTTCGGATCGTTTCGTACAAAATCCGCGGTTGTGTCACCGAAACCAGCATATATCTTTTTCAATGTCTTTTCAAAAAATT
>JBDTWU010000266.1:0-10685 GCA_040006535.1 bacterium
TTGAACATTGAACATTGAACATTGAACATTGAACATTGAACATTGAACATTGAAAGTTAGGTTTTTAATTTTTTCTTTTTTGCAGCAGGAAATAAAACATTGTTTAATATCAGACGGTATCCGGGAGAGTGCGGATACAATGCAAGCTCTGTTTTCGGATCACCAACAGCATGCTGATAATCTTCCGGGTCATGACCTCCGTAAAAAGTGAATGTACCCTTGCCGTAATTTCCATGTATATATTTTACAAAATCTGTGCCTTCATTCATCGCTAAAATTGTCACATCTTTTTTCAGTAATTCTTTCCGGAAGCCCGTAGTCTGTCCAAGAAATCCGCTGATCAGGGAAGTGTGGCATTGAGTGAGCATTGATGGTACCGGGTCAAACTTGGCAGAAAAATCAACCAGCTTAAAATTATCATTAAATTGTCCGACCGATATAATTTCATTTGTTATATCTATATCAGAGTATTCATAGACATATGGATTCAGGTCAGCTTTAAAATTTTCAAAAGCAATACATTCAGAAAAATCCAGTTTGTTATTTGCATCAGGATCCGCAGGATCTCCGTCATACATTGATTCGCATATATCAGTATTCTGGGAGGCAAGTGCTATGTCGTAGGTATCAGTTGCCGAACACATTGCAAACAAAAACCCACCGTTTGAAATATATTCTTTAAGCTTTTTTACCACAGCCAGCTTAAGCTTCGACACCTTATTATATCCGAGCTTTGCAGCTGTCTTTTCATTTATTTCTTTCTGAGTAAGATACCAGGGGGCAGAGCCATACGTTGCAAAGAACTTTCCGTACTGTCCCGTAAAATCTTCATGATGAAGGTGCAGCCAGTCATATCCTTTGAGCTTGCCATTCAAAACTTCTTCATCCCAGAGCTTGTCGTATGGAATTTCCGCGTATTCAAGCACCAGCTGTACAGCATCGTCCCAGGGCAATGCGTTCGGCGGAACATAAACCGCTACCTTCGCAACTTTCTCAAGCCGGACAACATCCATATTATTTTTTTCATCTTTGGTTTCAGCGTAAACCTGTGCGGTCTGCGTTCCGTCGAGCAGTTCATAAGAAACATTCTTTTGCTTGCATTCATCTTCAAGCTTTACAGAATAATTGAACATGAATGATCCGCCTCGGAAATTCAGCAGCCAATCAAGCTCTTTACTATTTAGCAGATGCCGGTAAGCAATTCCGTATGCTTTAAGATGGTCTGTCTGAGCAGGCTCCATCGGAATAAGAAGCTTAACCTGTGTGAAAGATTCATTTATTGAGAGGATAGAAATTAAGAGTATTAAAAAAACTTTTATTCCGTTATTATTCAAAATTAAAATAAGTTAGTTAAGTTTATTAATATAATTGAAATTTGTATTTAGTATAATACAATTCATACTAAAAAAGTTTGTTACTGGTTAAATGATAACACTGGCAATTGAAACTTCATGTGACGAAACATCCGCTGCTGTATTAAGTAATGACAAGGTATTGTCAAATATAATCTCATCGCAGTTATTTCACTCAAAGTACGGCGGTGTTGTGCCGGAGGTTGCCTCGCGGGAGCATTTAAAAAAAATAATTGATATAACTGACGAGGCTCTGAAGGAATCTCAGGTAGACCTGACAGGAATTGATCTGATAGCTGCGACAAATGAGCCTGGATTAATAGGTGCTCTCCTGGTAGGATTAAACTTTGCAAAGACATTGTCTGTAACTCTGAATAAGCCGTTCGTTCCGGTGAATCACATACAGGCACATTTGTATTCGAATTTTTTGGGAGGTCAAAAAGCAGAATTTCCATTTATCGGATTGATCGTTTCCGGAGGGCACACTCTGCTTATCTTAGTTGAAGATTTTTTTAAGCATAAAATCCTTGGACGAACAATTGACGATGCAGCAGGAGAAGCATTCGATAAAGTTGCAAAGATGCTTTCACTTGGATATCCCGGCGGACCTTTAATTGACAGGAATGCTAAAACCGGTGATAAGGATTTTCATAAATTTCCGCTTGCTCATATTAAAAATAAAAGAAACGGGTACGATTTTTCATTCTCGGGAATAAAAACTTCCGTACTGTATTTTTTGCGTAAGATAGATTTTGAAAAAACTAAAAATGATATTTTGATATATGATATATGCGCTTCATTCCAGGACGCAGTGGTAAAAAGCCTTTATGAAAAAACATTTGCGGCGTCGGAAAAGTATGGGATAAAAAATATTTCCGTTTCAGGAGGAGTATCTGCAAATTCCGGTCTCCGTGAAAAGTTCAGTACATTAGAAGAGAAAGGCATACAGGTTTATTTTCCCGAACAACAATATTCGACAGATAATGCAGCGATGATAGGACTTACAGGATATTTGAAATATAAATTATCAAATGATAAAAAATATTTTAATACCGGTTCATTGAAACTAAATGCGAAAGCAAAACTAGATTATGAAAATTTTTAGAAAGAAGCTGACAAGGAATATTATTTATATTATTTTTTTATTATCAGTGCTCTCCGGGTGCGGCCAGATTAGTGAAGGGCTTCAGAGAAGAAAATTTGAATTTCTATATAAAATGAACAACTATGCAGCCTTGCTGAGAGGGTTCACTAATGATGTCGCATATTATAAAGACCTTGAGTTTTTTGAAGCGAGAATGAAACAATATTATCAGGATGTAAATAACATGGGGACTATAGACGGATACGGAACCTCCGGAGTTCTTAAAGAAAAGTTTCTGGAAACTATTGATGCGAATATTGACAATGCGATCGCTGTTCAGAAAAAAAACTTTGCACCGGATTTTGATATACGTAAGGAATATGAAGTGATTGTTATGAACGAAAGGATTGATAAGCTTACAGAAGATCTGAATACTGAAATTTCAAAAGTTGGCAGGGAATAATAAGGCGGGCTTATAAAAAACCCGCCTTATTATTCTAAATTCTAACCTTAAATATTCTTTCATATATTATCTTAACATTACAAGTTTTTGTATTGCGGTTTCGTTTTTAGTTTTGTCTTCAGCTACAAGTTTATAAAGGTATGTACCGTTTGCAATAAAATCTCCATCACTGTCTTTTCCATCCCATGGAATTTGATTGAAGCCGAGTACAGGGTTATAATTAATTTCTTTTATCAGCCTTCCCGAAACCGTATAGATCCTGATCTTGCATATAAATGGAATTTCAGATCCCATCAGGTTGAAAATAAAATTCGTTTCACCTTTCATAGGGTTGGGATAATTATAAAAATCTTTTACAAGCAATTCATTGCTTACAAATAATTCATATTCCGTCGAGTCATAATTATCCCCGGGACCTTTATAAACAATTTTAAGATTATTCTTTCCTTGATTTAATAATGGATTGAAAAGAACAGACAGTTCCTTATCATTCGATCCGGACTTATTGTTTTCTTTTGCGACTTTCAAAAATTCATTACGGCTTCCATTACTAAAATAAGGTATATAATTATTATTAAGAAATATTGAAATCTCCGCGGTGTCTGATAATAACGGCAGACTAATTATTTTATCATTAAAGCTAAGCCTTAATCCGGGCTTCATAGGAACAAAATCACCGCTCTGAACTAACTTATCATTACTGAATAAACTAATATCGGAGCTGTAGGATGCTGTGTTTACTTTTAAATAAACTGTATTGTAATTGTTAAAATTATAGAATTCATTATTTAGTCCTTTTGGGAATATTTCAATTATAAACTGAGATTTTTTGCTTCCATCTAGTCTTACATTCGGCACTGTGAACTGTGACATATATACAGATGAGCTGTCAGCATTCAGCGGATTGCTGACTGTGTCAGACTTAATAAGATTAGCTGCCGAAGGAAAATATTTGTAAATGTTAATTATTACCCCGGGGACGTTTATACTTCCGGCATTGAAATATTTAAATCTAAATTGGAGTTCCTGTCCGACATTAAGCGAAGTATCTGACTGCCAGAACGAACTAAGATCAGGAACAATTTCTGAAGGCAGGGTGTAATTTATTTTAAATGCATTCAATACCGGGGACTGCAGTCCGGTAAGTGTATCTATTCTTAACTTTGCAAGAAGATTTAATTTAGGATACTGGAATGTATTTATTGCGCTCAGGTCGACGTTGCCGTTTGATGTAAGATTCGAACGAAGAAGAGTTTGTATTTCATTTTTATCAATGCCATAAACATCAAACTTTATGCTGCTGCCCGGGAGCAATGTATTCTGCCATGAAAAATTCTTCCATTTATTTGAAGGTCCTATATAATGAGCAACAGTGCCGCTTGTATTACTGATTACTTTTTCCTGAGTGCATACCGATTGGATCCATGAGTTATTATAATTATGATGATCCTCGCAGACTTCTGAAGGAGGGGCGTTTAAATAACCTATAAAACTCCATGTGTCAAAGAAACCAACTCTGAATAAATGTACCTGTGTGCTTCCAAACTGATTGAACTTCGCTATTGTTGCCGCATTGAGCAATTCTGTCCCGCCTACATATGCTGCATTCAAACCCATCAGATAATGCGTCGAATCAAATGTGTTTAAAAAATTCAGGATCGAATCACTCGACAAAGGCGATAGCATTTTGAAATTTTTAAATTGCAGGATGACACCGTCAAGCTTTCTTATTTTTAAAAGATTCAGTCCGGTATTTTCACCGGCATCAATATGGATGCTTTTATCCAGCACACTGAAATAGGATGCTTCAGCTCCGCTGCTTCCAAGAGAGCGGACGAATAGATTTCCAGTATAATTACTTAACTTAATGCCGGACCCGCTGAAATATGTACCGTTAAAGTCACCATCATAGTATTGTGTGCTTTTATTTTTATAAACTGTTACGGTCGTATCTGCTGTTGCAATATCTTTTTCATCAGTAAAAAGTGGATTATATCTAAAGGTCTGATATTGCGACCATCCGTTTGTATCATTATTAACAATGGCATTAGTCCTCCAGTAATAAAGTACATTAGAATCCAAAAGCGGTATGGATGTTTTAAATTTTGTTGCAACACCGGAAATGCTGCTGTTAAAAAATATCTGCTTTAAGGGTGAATTGAAATTTTTTGTCGAATCAAATTCAAGAAGAACTGTTATATTATTGGTGTTAATATTTAAGAACGGATTCAATCCGATAAACTGCACACTATCTGTTTTCACTATGGAATTATTTACCGGCATTAAAGGAACAAAGCCATAATTGCTGGTTGAGATAGTTAAGCTTAAAGTATTATTACTTTTAAATTCATTGGGATTCCGGTTCAGATAATCAAGTGAAACATTAACAAAATAGATACCCGGCTCATCGAATTTTAAATTGTATCTGACGGAGTCTGAAAATATAAAATTCCTTATCGTAGTATCTTTTGTTAAAATCTTTTTGAAGCGTGTGCTTAATGCTATTCTTATATTGCAGGAATCCGAATAAAGACCATAATTTTTCGGATAAATTGTCAGCGAAAACGGTTCACCTGCAGAAGGCAGGTTATTTGAAAATTTATAATCCGAATTGCTTATGGAGTATTCCGGATTTTTTGGCAATACAAGCTTTGCTGCCGGATCACCCTGCAAAGTGTAACAATTAATTGTGTGTCTGGAAGTGAAGTATATAGAATCACTTTTAATTTTATTCATTGCGTAGGAAAACACATCTCCAATTCTTCTGATCGTATCTTTAGCGATACCATAATACATCCAGCGGTTAAGAGTAAGTTGTGAATATACAAAGCCCCAGCCGGAAGTCCCTATAAATCCTATAGCTCCCCTGTTTGTCATGTTCATGAATTTTTCACCGAACTGCCTGGCGTTTGGATCTCCAACTTTTCCTGTATAACACGTCATGCTGAATACCAGAGGAAATCTTCCATTGTAATTATTCAATACATTCGGATCAGTCATGCCAATTTCCCAATCCTGGCTTCCTGCGTGTCCCATGAAATTTACTGTTACAGTTCCGCGGTTTATCTGGTTTTTTATTGAGTCAGCGTAATTAAAAGTCTGTGAACCATTCAAATCATTTCTGAATATACGAACAGGATTTCCTGAAAGAGGTTTTGAAAGAATGTAGGGATTAATAAGAGTATCATTATTCAAAGGAAGTAATAATGACTGTTCTAATGCACTTGTACCTCCTGCAATAAATGTAAATGATTTCCACCACTCTGAAGGAGATTGGGATTCATACGAAATAATATTATTGATCATTGACTGAGCTTCCGCTGCAGTATATGCAGGTAATCTCCCGATTGAAACCTGAGGGAAATAGGTAAATCCTCCGTTGTTCATATTGGAATAATAATTATCGGACGACGGATTCCCTCTTACAGGTATAAGATTTTTCTCAAAGACAGTTGAGCTTGAATTTCTTTTCGGATCAAGTGATCCACGTCCGAGCAGGCATAGATATTTTATTTTTGGAAGCTGCCAGGCAGAATATACATGCCTTACGAAATTCCGTATTGCTACAGGATCTTCAATTCCGTAATTGAAAATATCATAAATGTCATATAACTCTGCTTTAGTTACTCTGAAATTATCATGGCTCTCTCTGTAATTTTTTAACTGAGCAGCCTGAGATGAGAAGAGTGAATTGTAAATTAAAAGATAATCAGTTCCATTAGTATTGGATACATAATCGGGAACCTGCTTTTGAATAATTCGAAAAGGTTTTTTAGTAATGTACTGATTAATAATTTCGAATTTGCTGTTCCTCTTTCCGGAGAAAGATAAGGTATCAGCGCTGAGGTTATAATTATTAATCTTAATTCCCTTTGAAACATCATAAATATAGACAGGGGTTGAATTATTGAATGAGGTTAAGCTGAATTTATTTGAACTCGTATCAGAGCCGCTCAAAGTAAACGATGCTTTGCTATTCTCAAATCTGAATAATTTTGGGTATTGTATTTCAAACAGGTCAAAGAACATATATCCTTCAAATCCTCCGTTTGAAGTATAGGTAGCGGATACATTATTCACCGAAGAGGCGGAGAGCAATGAACTTGAAAAATTTATAATGGTATCAATTTTAGTGTAATCATTTCTGTTTATTGTTGCGACTACAGTATTATTTACTTTAATCTGCAGAGTGTGCTCATTAAAGACTGATGTTGAAATGTTTTGTGGATAAGCGAAAATTCTGACAGAAGCATTTTGAGGGCTTGTAGATAATAATGGAATCGAAAAAGTATCTGAAACGGATTGTGCATTACCAATCAAGCTCCAATACCAGGATTCACCCAGAAATCTTTCATTTGTAAAGTCACGGAAATCATTTCCATCCCTATACTCACCTATCCAGTAAATTTTATCTTTTTCGAGATGAATTTTTTCAAAAAAATATGGCTGCGGGTAAAGTGCAGATGCCGAAAAATTAGAATTTTGCATTCTTAAACCGTTGGCGCCACCCCAGTCTATCCAATATGTATTCGTATCTGAATATTGATTGAAATATTCATCCGTTACATATGCAATAATATTTTCTTCTGTATATGTATTGGTCAGACCACCGTAATTTCTTATTCCGTAAAAGTCCAGATAGTCCGCTTCATCAAATGTTCCGTCCTGTTCACCTTCGAAATAAATTGGAAGCTGCACTCCTTTATTAAACACTTTAACAGTTCTCGGATCTACATTTGCCGTGTTTATGCCTGCAGAAGTAAAATCAGTTTTTGCAATCCTGTAGATTCCGTCATCAGCAATATACATTTTAAGATATTGCTTATTTGGAGTTATCCAGTTATAATTTTGTGATTGAGAGGGATTTGAAAGGAAAAATATTGTAATGATTGCAAGAAATGTTTTCAGCATATTTATTTATTGATGGAAGATATAATAACTAACGTGAATTCAAGAAAAATAGTTTACAGTTTATAAGTTTTATAAATATATTCGCTATTTAAAAGTAAAACATACAATATATTTTAAATAGCCATTTTTAACTGCAATAAAAAATCCCAGCCCGTTTCCACAAGCAGAGATTCTCTAATTAATTATGCTCTGATTATTTTACAAGGAGCATTTTGTTTACTTAAAATACAGATTCCGTTCCGTTATTGAATTCAACTTTATAAAAATATATTCCACTCGATTATACAGAAGTTGTTAAACCGGAAATTATAACTGAATGTTCATTAATCTTTGAAAGTTATCGGCAGGATACCAGGGCTGGTAAAATTTTATATTTATGGAAGGAATAAAATTGGTGAGACCGGATGGGATCGAACCATCGACCCTCTGCTTAAAAGGCAGATGCTCTACCCCTGAGCTACGGTCCCCCAAATATTATTTGCTTTCTGAAAGCTTGATCCTGTTTATTGCACGTTGCAGAGCAATCTTTGCATCTGTCTTTTCATCATCACGAGTGTCTGCCATTTTCAATATCTGCTCCGCTCTTAATTTTGAATTCACCGCTCTATCTTTATCAATGTCTTCTTTGGACTCTACAGTTTCTGCTAATATGATTGCTTTATTCTTTTTAACCTCAAAAATTCCTCCGCTTGTTGAATATTCCAGTGTCACAGAATTCTGTTTGATTCTGATCATGCCAATTTCAATAGATGAAACGAGTGGAGCATGATTCTTTAACACCTGAAAACTCCCTAGTGTGCCGGGGACTGTTACAGATGAAACTTCACCTTGAAAGACAGTTTTAATGGGACTGATAATTTCTAAGTTAAAATCTTTTTCCAATGCTATTAATTATTGTCCGGAAAGTTTCTTTGCTTTTTCTTCTGCCTCTTCAATTGTTCCAACAAGGTAAAATGCATTTTCCGGAAGTTCATCGTATTCACCATTGATTATTCCTTTGAAACCTTTTATAGTATCTTCCAGCTTGACATATTTACCGGGCAGGTTTGTAAATTGCTCAGCAACAAAGAATGGCTGAGATAAAAATTTCTGAATTTTTCTTGCTCTGGAAACAGTTAATTTGTCTTCATCCGACAATTCATCTATTCCTAAAATATTAATAATATCCTGAAGGTCTTTATAAGTTTGCAAAATTTTCTTTACACCCTGAGCGACATTATAATGATCTTCTCCCACTATCAAAGGATCTAAAATTCTTGAGGTGGATGTAAGAGGATCAACTGCCGGATAAATTCCAAGCTCTGAAATCTTTCTTGAAAGCTCGGTAGTGGCATCCAAATGAGCAAATGTTGTTGCCGGAGCCGGATCAGTATAATCATCAGCTGGTACGTAAATTGCCTGAATAGAAGTAATTGAACCTGTCTTAGTTGAAGTGATCCTTTCCTGAAGCGCACCCATCTCCGATGCTAATGTCGGCTGATATCCCACCGCGGAAGGCATTCTTCCGAGCAGAGCTGATACTTCGGAACCAGCCTGTGTGAATCTGAAAATATTATCAATGAAAAGTAAAACATCTTTACCCTGATCTCTGAAATATTCACATATCGCAAGTGCTGTCAGTGCAACACGCTGCCTTGCTCCAGGCGGCTCGTTCATCTGTCCGAAAACAAGCGCTGTATTTTTTAATACTCCCGATTCTTCCATTTCCAGATACAAATCGTTTCCTTCTCTTGTTCTCTCACCCACTCCGGCAAATACTGAATAACCACCGTGATGCTTTGCAATATTATGAATCAATTCCTGAATGATAACTGTCTTCCCGACTCCCGCTCCGCCGAATAATCCTGTCTTTCCTCCTTTGGTGTAAGGTTCCAGAAGGTCTATGACTTTTATTCCTGTTTCAAACATTTCTTTCTTAGTCGAAAGATCTTTAAATGCCGGTGCAGGTCTGTGAATTGGATATCTCAAAGTTGTAACTATTTCACCTTTTCCATCAATGGTCCCGCCGGTAACATTTATTAATCTTCCTAATACCTGGTCACCAACCGGAACTGTGATCGGCTCACCTGTGTCAATTGCTTCCATTCCTCTCACCAATCCGTCGGTAGAATCCATCGCTACTGTTCTTACCCTTGATTCTCCAAGATGCTGCTGGACTTCTGTTATAAGCATCTCATTTTTTCCTTCATTGTTTTTTCTGCTTATACTTACCGCATTGTTTATAGAAGGTAAACTTCCGCCGCTGAAATCTATATCCAGTACAGGACCGATGATCTGTATGATTTTGCCTTTATTTACTTCACTGCTCGACATTAAATTCGCTTAGTTAAATATTATTATTATATTTTATAAATATACTTAAAATGGGAATTAGTTCAAACGTACATTAGAATATTTTTTTGAAGAATTTTTACAAATGCTGTTCAGATTGTTTTTAAATTTAATCAGGGATGATATGTCTGAAGTGCGAAATATTTTACAAACCTCCGAAGTTTTTCCAGAGGTTATTAAAATATAACCATAAATAATTATTCTACCGTTACACTCTTGGCAAGGTTTCTGGGCTGATCTACGTTGCATTCCCTTGCAGTTGCAATATAATATGATAAGAACTGAAGAGGAATGCTGTTTAATATTGGCGAAAAAATCTGCAGCGTATTTGGAACTCTTAAGATATAGTCAGAGTAATTTTGGATTTCTTCATCATCTTCTGTTGCAATAGAAATTATCTTGCCTTTTCTTGCTTTTATTTCTTCAATATTAGAGATTATTTTATCATATGTCTTATCTTTGGGTGCAATAAAAACTACCGGCATGTTTTCGTCTATTAAAGCAATCGGGCCGTGTTTCATTTCAGCAGCCGGATAACCCTCGG
>JBDTWU010000267.1:0-2133 GCA_040006535.1 bacterium
TATATTATTAATTTCAGCACCTATCCCCACTTTGAAACCTAGGGTTGTTTTCTTAAGTTGTTTTAATAAAAGATTATCACCTGCTGAATAACTCAAGGAATCACTGATTTCAGAGTATCCTGTATATATAGATAGTGTAGGCCCTGCGGTAACATATGGGCTGAAGGATTTTTTTCTTAATATAAGTTTTGCAATGAGCGCAATATCAATGTAATTTAAACGGTCCTGTATTTTGTATCTGTATTGTTCAATACCGAATTCGTTCGTCACTATTACTTCATCGGTGTAACCTCTCTGAGAATAACCTGCCTCGCCACTGAGTGATAAATTAGAGTAATTCAGGAAGTCATAAAACAATGTAGCATTGAAACCTAATTTGTTGAACGTCGGGAGGGAACCAAATGGATATTCTATATCTGCATTAGAAAGATTAAGTCCACTTTTTATGCCAATATTTTTAATCTGGCAAAAACCTTCTTTGTTGCAGTATAGATTGACCGTTAAAATTAATATTGGAATTATTAGAATTATTCTTTTAATCATGGATTTTTATTTAATATTGCACCCAGAGCAAGCTCAAGTTCAATGTTCAAAGAATCAAAAGTATTAGTAATTTATAAGCTCATCAGGAGCGATGATGGCTGCAAGTTTCTTAAAAAGCTGGAAAGCAAAATTGTCCTGACCGGAAGTTTCTGATTGTGTACAATAGATAGCTATCGTAATTTCTTTCGAAGGCAGGTATCCGTATCCGCCGTAGTATCCGTTGAAATTTGGGTTTGTACTGAACCAGCCATTGGAAATAACAAATCCTGAACCCAGGTTGAGACCCGGACGCGGAGGATCAAGTGGAGAAGCGGCACCTTTATACGGGCTGATAAGCTCTTTGTATGAAGCAGGTGTAAGCAATGCACCGGTTCCGAATTTGTGAGACCATTTTCCAATGTCCTTTATTGTGGAATACACAGGGCCCGATGAGCCGGCCCATGAGGGACTCCAGTAAGTGGCATCTTCATATATTCCGCGGTCAGTGCTGAAAGAATGAAGAACGGGGCTCGGAAGCTCGGCGGTATAACTGTAATCTGTTTGATCAAGATTGAGCGGTCGGAAAATATTTTCTTCTAACAATTCAGCCAGGGTTCTTCCTGTTGCTTTTTCGAGAACCTTCGCAAGTATCGTAAAGTCGCTGTGAGTATAGTTCTGCATGGTTCCCGGAGGATATGCAAGTCCGTCTTTCGTGGCATAGTGGATGATCTCATCAGCGGTTATTTGCCGAAAAGGGTTATTCACTACAAGCTCAACAAAATCTTTGTTCTTTTCATAATCTTTATAGCCGGAAGCATTCTTTATCAGCATTCCGATAGTCACCTTGTCCGCTGCAAGAATGTCCGGAAGCCACTTTGAAATCTTGTCGTCGAGACGGATCTTTCCCTGATCGACCAGTATCATCACCAGTGTTCCGAACATGGATTCCGACACTCCTCCAATACGAAAGTGCATATTAAGGTTTGCCGGAACTCCCGTCATGGATTCACCAAGAGCAAGCGTCAGAATTTCCTGGTCTCCTTTCCAAATGCCTGCCATAAATGACTTCACATGCGTTTGTTCATTAAAATCAACGATCATTTTTATTAATGAATCCTTCGATGGTAAAGTCTGCCCTGATACATTTAAACCTGCAAAAAATGAAATTGAAAGCAAAAATATTGTGAAAGAAAGATATGACTTTTTCATTTGGTAAGGATTTAGTTGGGGATTGATTAACTGATTTGTAAAAAAATAAAGAGTTTTAAAACTAAAGTCTATAGTAAAAACAGAAAATTAAGACCTTTGATCAGTACAAGCTTAAGCAGGAAACTCTAACGTTGGCGGATTAAATCAGCCCTGGGTTCATTTATAAAATAAATCAAATGGAAAGCTCATTCAAATGGAATAGTGTGAGAACTAAAGTTCTAACGCCACAGTGAAAAAAATTTCCACTTCGCAACTGAATATTGCAGCTCAATTAAAATAATTATTCAATTTATTATGAATTTTTAAAATTCTATTTTGTAAAATATAAAAATAAAACCGTCGATATAAAAACTGCCCTGCCTGATTGTCAGCTGTTCATGAAAGGTAAATTTAAATAATTGA
>JBDTWU010000268.1:0-5801 GCA_040006535.1 bacterium
AGTATATACTCTTTTGCATGCTGGTTTATAAGCGTTTATTCGCTTTTAAATATAGCCCAGACTTATTTCTCCTGAATAAAATTTTTTTATTCCGCCGTCATCTAGTTTTAATTTCAAACCTCCGTCAAAATCTATATCTGTTACCATGGCAGACAGGGCAATATCGTCATCCATAACTTTAAAATTTATTTTTTTTCCGATTATGTTTGTGTTGCTGATCCATTTTTTCATTAAGACCTCTTCTTTTTTTATTAAGGAAAGCTGTGAATAAAAGTTTTTTACAAAATTAATTAATAACATTTCAGAATTTACCTCAATGCCGATCTCCTTTTTCAGGGAGGTTGCTTTTAAAATTAATTCATTGGAAAAATTTTCCTGATTAACATTTATACCGATTCCTATTATAAAATTTTTTAAATCATATTTTAAATTATTTATTTCCAGCAGAAGCCCTGAAATTTTTTTACCGTTAAGTAAAATATCATTAGGCCATTTCAATGAAAAATCAAGATTACTGAATTTGGATAAAAAATTTTTAAGTGTTTCAAAAAGGATGTAAGAAGTGTAAAAGTTTATAAGATGAATTTTATCTATTGGCAAGACCAGACTTTTGGTAAGTGAGAATGTAAGATTTTTTTGAGGAATTGAATGCCAGATTCTGTTAAACCTTCCAATCCCCTTAGTCTGATTGGAGGTTAAAATTAAAGTATCAGCTTCGGTTTTATTTTTCTTGGCATAGTATGTAGTAGAGTTTAATTTTTCAAAATAAATTATTTTCGTAAGCAGTTCTGCCCGGACGAGTTCTGAATTCAAAAACTTCACATCCATTAGACCTTACACTACCTTTATTTAGCTTTTGATGGTTTGTTTTCCGTTTTGGCTTTTGAAGGTTTATCTTTTTCTGTATTATTTTCCTTATCTAAGTCATTTTCTCTTTTCTTTTCAAATTCATCTGTTTGCTTCAGCTCATCATTTATTTCAGTTTCTTTTTTTATTATACCCGCATACTCATAAGTAAGCGCGGCGTAACTGTCTACCCTTCCATATCCGTAATATTGATCCCATCCCGGCTTGTCTTCTTTAGGATCTCCTACAAGATCTCTTGCAGAATTTTTTATTATTCTTTTGAGGTCATCGCCGGTCCTTAATTTATCCTGAGACAGCAACAGTGCAGCTATTCCGCTGACTATTGCTGTCGACTGTGAAGTGCCGCTCCAGTATACTTCATAATTTTCATCGTTCTCATAATCCAGTCCATATATTTTATTTCCCGGTGCAACTACCGAAATATATCTTCCCCAGCAGCTTCCTCCTCCCCACGAAAATTTCTTACATCTTTTATCATCCGTGTCTGTAGCACCCACTGCGAAAACTCCCTCATAGCTTGCAGGATAATAATCACGGTTATCGCCTTTATTCATCATTGCTGCATTTATCATAGCCCCGTTTGCTATTGCATAGTCAACAGCAGTCTTCAATACTTTAGAGAAATCATCTCCACCTTCGCTCATATTGATTACCCGTGCACCGTTATCAACTGCATATCTTATAGACTCCGCCCACCATGCATATTCACCGCTGTTGTCTGAATTAAGATTCTTGCAATTCATAAGCCTGCAATGCCTGTCAATTCCTGAAAATCCAATTGCATTATCCGTACTTGCACCAATGACCGTGGCAATGTTTGTACCGTGTCCGAATCCGTCGTCTGCTCTTCTGTCATCATATGCAAAATCCCATCCTCTGACATCATCAATGTAGCCATTACCGTCATCATCCAGACCGTTCCCCGGAATCTCATTTTTATTGATCCATATTCTGTCCCTTAGATCAGGATGATCATCTTTTATTCCCGAATCCAATATAGCAACAATAGTTTCCTCGCTTCCGGTTTCTATTTCCCACGTACTTAAAATTTTTATATCTGCCCCTACTTTAGCCTGACTTCCGCTGGATGATGGTTCGACTGAACCGGAATTCTGAAGATACCATTGTTTATAAAACATTTCATCATTAGGGACATTTTTTTTAAATATTTTTTTCATTTCATATTCTTTTATACCTGCAGTAGTCCCTATAAAATTAGGTTCTGAAAAATCCACGTTGCTGTCTTCATTAAATTCTTTGATTACTTTTTCCAGATCTATTTCGGGATTTTCCTCAATTTTAAATACATATATTCTTGACATGCCAAATTTTTTATATAGATCGGCGTTGCCATGCTTCAGCCTGAAAAGATTTTCTATTCCTTTAATATTGTATTTCTTAATTTTTTCATCGAGAGTATTAAGTCCTGTTGAAAGTGAAATTTTTCCGGTCGCCTCTGAAATATTAAGCTCACTGTTTGTCTTTACAAAGAATTTATTTTTAGTATATAACGAGGAGTGTACATTATCGTTTGTAGGGCTTTGATGTGGATAAGAAAATAAAACTGTTAGCACAATTATTGAAGTAATTATAATCTTCATCTTCGAATTTTTAAAGGGAAATAAAATTGTTAGAAATTATAAGCAATACCGAGGCTTATCTTTAAGCCGTCAACAAATATTTTTGAATTTAAGTTTTTTTCAAGAGGATATTGGTTTCCGTTAATTGTAATGCTTGAAGAGGGAAATTCACTTTTGACTTTATATTCTCCCTGCCTGAATCTCACTTCAAATACTCCCGCGATTTGTTTGGATAATAAATATTCAATTCCGCTTAGTATAACAAAACTAAAGCTTGATTGCTTGGAAATAGTTTTGCTCTGGATATTTGAAACCGTTCTCTTCCGGTCACCGAAATATACTCCGACCCCGCCACCTAAATAAATATTAAGGTCATCTGTAAATTTCGGTATGTTGAAATATCCTGTGAACTCGATGGGCAGCATCCAGAGTTCTTCTGTAACTCGTGCCCGCACTCTGATCGAGTCGGATTCAAATGTCTGTGATAATTGATCATCAAAGATCTTTAAATACTCGGTTGTTATCCCGAATGACAGGTCTTCCCTGAAAAACTTTTTTCTCACGGATATTCCGTATCCGTATCCGCCAAGTAATTCTTCGGTCTGGCTTCTTTCAATCAGGTCTGAGGAAAATGCGTTAAGCTGTATTGATGCGGATGAAACATAATTTACCGATGGCATTATGCTGAAACCACTACCAAGATCAATACCCGGGATTTTCTGTGAATAAGCATTGGTGGAATACAATGCTGTTAACGCCGCAAGTATGTATAAATAATTTTTCATAAAAAAATCCACTGCACAATTTATACAGTGGATCATTAATTAATACTTTTCAATTTAATATTTAATTCAAATATTCTTGACCAAGAATTCAGAATAATTAAAAATATCTATCCCTGTTGTCTACTATCTCAGCATCATTCTGCATTTTTGCTAACCATTCAGATACTATTGCCTGCTTCTTGGCTGTTAATAAATTTTTTCTTATCTCCGGTGCTTTTGCAATATAATCCTGCTCATTAAAATCAGTTTTTGAATTTAGCTTTATTAAATAATATCCCTTCACACCCTTAATAGGCTTTGAAATATCACCCGGATTCATTTTCATTATTGCAGATGTTAATACATAATCAACACCTATTTTTGGATTGGGACTGGAAACCTTAAAGCTGTCTACAACTTCATAACTGTATTGAGGAGCAATTTCCTTTAAGGAATTCAGATCACCATTTTGAATCTTTCCCTGAAGGTCGTTTGCTATTCCGGATAATATCTGGAATTTCTTTTCATTCACAACTTTAGGCTTGATCAGGTTGACTTTAATAGAATCAAAGTTCAGAAAGCCTTCAGCCTTTTTATCTGTTATGTCATAAACAGAATAGCCGCCCGTAACCTTTACAGGTTCTGTGAAGTAATTAACTTTATTATCAAATAGCATTTTTCCTATTTTCTTGTTATTAATAGCAAGCGGAATGGGCATGTCTTTTGAAAGATCCTTTGAGTATTGTATAGTCATGTTCATTTGCTTCGCCAATGAATCCATGTTCTGTCCTTTTTTCAGCTCAGAATAAAAATCTTCAGCTTTCTTCTTGATTATTTGCTTCGTCCTTCCACTGGGCGTAACGGTCTTGTTTATCTGCGCAACTTTAAATTCTTTCTTTTCTTTCCCCAGTACTTTTATAACATGAAACCCGTATTTAGTCTTCACTGGTCCAACAACATCTCCGACATTAGCATTAAATGCAGCATCTTCAAATTCTTTTACCATTGCACCTTTTTTAAACCACCCTAAATCCCCGCGGTTTTGTTTAGCTGACGGATCATCAGAAAGCTCGGAAGCCAGTGTCTTTATATCTTCACCTTTTTTTACTCTATTATATATGTCAAGTGCCTTTGTCTGTGCCGCTGCTGTATCGTTTCCGAAATTAATAAGAACATGGCTCGCATTTACCAAAATATCCGTACCGTCTTTTTCATCAAGAAGCTTAACAACCTGATAACCGTCTGTTGTTATAATAACATCAGATACATCACCGGGTTTTGCACTAAACAGAAAGGGACTTATTGCAGAATTAATACTACTTGACGGCTGAAATTCAGGATTGAATGGAATTGTAGAATTATCTGCTATAAGTTTTATCAAAGAAGAATCCTCTACATTTGATTTGATCATTTCTTTTTTCATAACTTCCATTTCTTTCAATAGCGCGGCGGAATCTTCGGCTGTTGACACTTCAGGAAAAAGGATATATTTCAAACTGATAGATTCAACTTGCTTAAAATCATTCTTATTTTTTTCGTAATACTCTTTTAAATCGTTATCCGTTACTGCAAACTGATTTGTATCAGTGACAGTGTTAAGATCAAGTAATGCATAATTAAAATTTGCAATTATGTTATCATCCTTATATTTATCAAGCACATCACCTTCTGAGACTACTGCACCTTCAGTCAGAACTGCCTGTAGCTTTTCAGACAACATTGTCTCCCTTAGATAATTTTCAACCTGCCCCCAGAACTGAGTTGCTTCTTTTGTTTTCATTCCCAAAGCCTGCTGATAGAAAGCTGAGTTAAATACTCCGGTTGAATCGATAAAATTTCTTTTAATCGGCTCAGGTAATGATTCCGGTCTGTTATAGATACGGTCAAGAATTTCTTTATCAGAAACTTTGATCCCGTATTTTTCAATTGCCTGCTGGGAAATTGCCTGACTGACAAGGCTATTCCAAACCTGTTCACGTATCTGGTTCATGGTCGCCTCATCAATATCCTTCCCCTGATTTTGCTGTCTCATTTGCTCAACCTGCTGGGAGACGACCTTTTCATATTCCTGATAGGTGATCTCTTTAGAATTAATCTTTGCAAATGCTTCATTCTTACCGCTCAATCCCATATAGTTCATACCCCACTCAAATACTATGGTCGCAAGGAAAGCTATGATCAGTATTATTATGATCAATGGCATCTTATCACGCATTTTATTCATTATACCCGTATGCTGAATCTTTTTCTCACTCATTAATTGTTATCTGCTCCTTGAATATTTAATATTATTTTTTAAATCCCGTTAATTTTTGGCAATTTTTAAACTAAATTTTTTGGTTTGTAAAAGCAATGAATTTATAAAAAACAACCTTTGCATCTCCACTCTAATTGCTTATTTTAAAATCGCTTCAACATATGTATAAGGATCCTCTTCTTTCAAAAGCATATGGTCGATCCTTTCATTTAAGCTTTTAATTTTGCTTTCATTCCAGAAATTTATCTTGAGCTTACTGTTTACAAGCTCTACGATCTTCTTGTTCAATTGTTCTTTTCTTTTAATATTCAGATATCCGCTTTCAGTAAGATG
>JBDTWU010000269.1:0-5639 GCA_040006535.1 bacterium
ACTTTACTTTGCTTATTGTGCTAAGGACCAACGGAATAATGATAATGCAAATATCGATCAGGAGATAAGTACTCATATATGTTATTTGTTCAATTTTACTTTTATTCCCAAGCGAAGCAAGAGAGATATTCGGGTAAGATTGAAATGTCTGATTTTCAATGGTTTATTTCAGTTATCGCATTATAAACTTATTCTTTTAATAATTTGAACATTATTGAACATCTATGATTTTATATTTCAAATGAATTGATAAACATTGGCATAATCGGTATTTTCATATGTGAAAGTAAGTTATAAGTCTTCCGGTGTTAATATTGCAGAAGCGGAAAAATTTGTAAATAAAATAAAACCCCTCACCCGAAAAACTTTCACAAATAATGTTTTAAAAGATATTGGAAGTTTCGGTGCATTCTACAAATTAAATAACAAATTCAGAAATCCTGTTTTAGTTTCCAGCGTGGATGGTGTCGGGACCAAGCTCAAGCTTGCGGCTGATTTGAAGAAGTTCGATACTGTCGGTGAGGATCTGGTTAATCATTGTGTAAATGATATTGCTGTTTGCGGTGCTGTTCCTCTTTTTTTTCTGGATTATTATGCTGCAGGAAAATTAAGATCTGATAATGCGGTTGAAGTTATGAAAGGGATTACAAGAGGATGCGTTAATAACAAATGTTCTTTGATCGGAGGAGAAACAGCTGAGATGCCGGGAATTTATTCCGGAAATGATTTTGATCTTGCAGGAGCAATAGTGGGTATTGTTGAACAGGATAAGATAATAAATTTTAAAAATGTCAAAAGAGGCGATGTTGTTATCGGTCTAAGGTCTGATGGCCTTCACACAAACGGATATTCACTTGTAAGAAAAATTTATGATAATAATAAAAAACTGAAACAATTTAATAAGGATCTTGGAAGTTCAGTAGCTGATGAATTACTTAAAGTTCACAGATCTTATTTAAAAATTATTCAGAGTTGTTTATCAAAATTTAAAATTAATTCAATCTCCCATATAACTGGCGGAGGAATTATTGGAAATTCAATAAGAGTTGTGCCCAAAAATTTAAAAATAAATATTGATTGGAATTCCTGGAAAAGACCTTTTATATTCGATTTGATCCGGGCAAAAGGCGATGTGTCTGAAGATGTTATGCGAAGCACATTTAATTTGGGAATTGGCTTAATATTTATTGTAGCCATAGCCGAATCAGATAAACTTATTTCATTCTTATTGTCAAAAAAGGAAAGACCTGTAATTATAGGAAATATTAATTAACCGGGGCAACTTTCTTTATAATTATACTTAAATGAAATTATAAAAAATTATGAGCCACAAAATCGAACAAAACATAGTTATTCAAAGCAGCATTAATGGAAATCATTTCGATCAATTCAATGTGAATCCTAAAAATGTTCAGAGTACTCTAAAAAAGTTTATGCTTGTCGATGGCTTCGACATTACAGTTGATTTAAATAAATCTGAAGGAGCATACCTGTATGACTCAAAGCATGAAAGAAAGCTGCTTGACTTTTTTACATTCGTTGCTTCGAATCCGCTCGGAATGAATCATCCGAAGCTCAATAATGAAAAATTTATAAAAGAAATTGGCAAGGTCGCTGTTAACAAACCTTCGCTGTCTGATATTTACACTGAGATACAGGCGGAGTTTGTTGAAACTTTTTTTGAAATTGCTGTTCCGGAATATTTCAAGTACTCTTTTTTTGTTGAAGGCGGTGCAATGGCTGTTGAAAATGCATTGAAGGCTGCATTTGACTGGAAGGTCAGAAAGAATTTTGCAAAGGGTTATAAAGAAGAAAAAGGCCACCAGGTGATTCACTTCAGACAGGCATTTCATGGAAGAAGCGGTTACACTATGTCACTGACCAATACAGATCCCAACAAAGTTTTATATTATCCAAAATTTAACTGGCCGCGTATTGACAATCCGAAAGTGACATTCCCTCTTAAAGATGAAAATCTTAAACAAGTTATACAGGCAGAGCAAACTTCGATCAATCAGATCAAGGATGCTATTCAGAAAAATAAAGATGACATTGCTTCAATTTTATTAGAGCCTGTCCAGGGTGAGGGCGGAGATAACCATTTCAGAAAAGAATTCTTTTTACAGCTCAGACAGATCTGCGATGAGAACGATATTATGTTTATACTTGATGAAGTGCAGACTGGAATTGCTTTAACGGGAAAATGGTGGGCACACATGCATTATGTTCAGCCGGATTTGATTGCATTCGGTAAGAAGACGCAAGTGTGTGGAATTTTAAGTACTGGAAGAATAGATGAAGTTGAAGAAAATGTTTTTCGTAAACCAAGCAGGATCAATTCAACATGGGGAGGAAACATGGTTGACATGAAAAGATTTAAGAAAATACTTGAGATCATTAAGGAAGAAAATCTTGTATCCAATTGCGAAGTTATGGGTAAATATTTACAGGATAAGCTTGCTGAGCTTTCTCAGAAACATCCGGATAAAGTTTCTAATACTAGAGGTCTTGGTTTATTCTGTGCGTTTGATTGTGCTGATACTGAAATGAGAAATGATGTGAGTTCAAAGGCTCTTGAAAATAATCTGATAATTCTTGGCTGCGGTGATAGATCGATCCGCTTCAGGCCGCCGGTGAATGTTACGAAGGAAGAGATAAACGAAGGTCTGGAAATACTGGATAAGGTTCTTAAACAATTATAGTTTTTTTAATATTGGTTATGCATTTCAACACTGAGTGTCAGGTGCAAGACAAAAATGGGAACGCGGATAAAACATATTTTGGCTGATTATCTCTGATCTTAGAGATTATTTAAAAACTCCTTCCAATTTAAAAATTAAATTTATTCAATTCTTCAAACATAATTTTACCTTAGTGATATGGATCTGAAATATAAAAAAATCAGCGTAAATCAGTTTCTTCCTTGTTATCCGCATTCAATTAAAAATTGCCGTTTACTTAGAGTAAAGACTACATCCGTGACTTGCAAGATAGTTTGGATGGATGCTCCTCCAATCGCATTTCTAAGAAAGTAAACTGCAAGCATTACGAATAAAAGAAATATTTTCAATCTGAAAAACAAACAAAGAACTCTTCCTGTATTTACCAATTCCTGTCTATACATAGTAAAAATATCTTTTCCACAATTTAGGTTTAATTTCTTTATGGATTTGCTTATCTTTATAAAGACACAATCTAAATAAAACAAATTTGATACCTGAAGACATTAAAAATACTTTCATCAATTATCTTAAGGACCATGCTCACAGGATAACTAATGAAAGATTTCTTATTTTAGATGCAGCTTTAAATATGAAGGGTCATTTCGATGCTGATGAACTTTACCTTCAGATGAAGAATGATTACATCAATGTATCGAGAGCAACTGTTTACAAAACTCTTGAGCTGATGAATGAATGCCTAATCCTCACAAAACATAATTTTAAAGGTGACCGCACTCGTTACGAAACAAGAATCGGCAGAAATCCGCATTACCATATAATTTGTGTTACATGTAATAAGATTACCGAATTCGAATATCCGATGATAGAAAAAATACAGGACAAGATTTGCAAAGAAAACAATTTGAAAATGGTGGACCATACACTTCAGGTATTTGCTAAGTGTGAGAATTCTAAAAAATGCAAAAACAATCTTAACCATTTGAATCACAAACATTCGTTAATCAATTGAGCATGAGAAAATTATATTGAGAACAGCTGTTGATTTAAAATTAGGTGAGAAAGCAATAATTAAAGACATTGACAACGCACATTTCTCATCGCACAGAATTTTAGAAATAGGTTTTACCCCCGGACAGGAAATAGTACTGGTCAGCAGATCTGTTTTTAATGATCCTATCGCATTATCAATTCGGGGAACAATAATTGCGATCAGAAAAAATGAAGCAAGCTGCATAATTATTTGAAAACTCTTACACTCAATAAAGTCCCTTTAATTACTTTAGTTGGTCAGCCAAATTCCGGTAAAACTACTTTATTTAATTATCTCAGCGGGAAAAATTATAAGACCGTAAATTATCCCGGCTCAACCGTCGAATATTCTATATCAAGAATTTTGAGTAAGTTTTCTGTAAACGCAAACATACTTGACTCACCCGGAATTATCAGCCTGATCCCCTCTTCACCTGATGAAAAGCTTTCAGTAGATACATTATTTTCACATCCGAAATTCGGAACTCCCGATATTGTTGCTGTTACAGTCGATGTAAGCCAGCTTTCACGACACCTTTTTTTAGTAAAGCAATTGATTGAGGCAAATTTCAAAGTGATAGTAGTGCTCACGATGTCCGATATTCTGCGTAAAAAAGGACTTGAGATATCTGATATTAAATTAAGCAGTATTTTAAATTGCAAAGTTGTCAGAATAAATGGCGTTACAGGGAATGGAATTGATAAACTTTTAATAGCTATTAATGAAGTTGTGAGAGAAATAGATATTGATATTTCCAGCTCAGTAAGTAAGCCGGAGAAAAATCAAAAAAACCATTTGCTTGATTGTTATATTCATATAGAGAAAATCGAGAATGAGGTAATTTATAAGAAGGAAAATTTAAACCTTAACGGTAAGATTGATCTTCAGAAGATTAATGAAAATTTAATTATACTAAATTCTCCGCGGGTATTCAATAAGCCTGATGCATTTACTTTGAAGCTGGACAGATTAATTCTTCACAAATATCTGGGCCTATTAATATTTTTTATTGTAATGACATTTACATTCACATCGATATTTTGGTTAGCCTCTCCTGTTATGGTTTTTGTAAATGAATTTTTTTCATTTCTTTCAGAAAATGCGCTTTTAATTTTAGGGGACGGATGGTTTGGGGATCTTGTTTCTAATGGTCTAATAAGCGGCTTAGGTTCTGTCCTGGTTTTTCTTCCTCAGATTCTTATTTTGTTTTTAATATTAGGGCTGCTTGAAGATTCAGGTTATCTTGCCCGGGGAGCTATGCTGATAGATAAACCGTTATCTAAAATCGGTTTAAACGGTAAATCCTTTGTTCCGTTACTATCGGGTTTTGCATGTGCAATACCCGCAATAATGGCTACAAGGACCATTGCAAACAAGCGTGAAAGATTTTTGACAATTTTTCTGATACCACTTATGAGCTGTAGCGCACGCCTTCCCGTATATGCTTTACTTATTGCATTTCTGATTCCTCCGGACAAACCGTGGCTGGGAGGATTGATCCTAACTGCAATATATATTTTCAGCATCACTTCTTCGGTTGTTATTGCTGCCATCATAAATAAATTTCAAAATAAGCTGATCAAAGAAAAAGATAATTCATCCTTTATACTTGAATTGCCTGCATACAGAAAACCAGTACTCAGCACTGTAATTAATAATACCATTAAGAACGCGAAACAATATGTGAAAAAAGCCGGCCCGGTAATTTTATTTTTATCATTGGTGCTCTGGCTTTTAACTTATTTTCCTAATTATGATCCATCAAATATTGATGTCTCAGGCAAAACTCCCGAGATGATTTCTCAATTAAAAGACGCTGAAAGAATTTCCACTTCCTATGCTTCATCACTTGGTAAATTAATTGAGCCTGTTATGAGACCAATTGGCATGGACTGGAGGGTTGGTGTTTCTCTTGTTGCGACCTT
>JBDTWU010000270.1:0-5724 GCA_040006535.1 bacterium
TTTGATATAAAATTAAGACCAATTTCTAAAACTTAAAACGTTTTGGATAGCAATGTCCAAAAAGACCCCCTCACAGCGGTAATTACATTGACATTTCTAAGCATTAAAAGTATATTAGAAACTCTATTTTTAAACCTTTTCATACAATAATTAATATTTGACGGAGTGAAATATTGAAGAAAAATCTTTCTAGAATTATCATTACGATTGTACTAATCGCAGTTTCCTTATACTTCTTATATCCAACCTACCAGGACTATGTTTTAAATAAAGAATTAAAAAATCTTTCAGGACCTGACAGCCTCAGTTATATCGATAAGAATAATCTGAAACTTATCAGCGCAAGAGATAAGCGTCTTAAGCTGGGCCTTGATCTTAAGGGAGGAATGTATGTAGTTATGGATGTTGACGTTGTCAAGCTTCTTGAAGACATGGCAAAGAAAAAAGATGATCAGCTGGTCGGAATTCTTGCTGATGTTAAGGATGCCACCAACAACAATGAAGAAATTATTCTCAAAACTTTTAAGACAAAGCTTAATGATAAAGGACTCAGCTTAAAATCATTTTATGGCGAGGTCAGAGACAGCGAAGCCGATGTGGAGGCCAAGCTCAGCAAGGAAATTGACAATGCATTGGACAGAGCTGTGGAAATCGTGAGAAACAGGGTTGATCAATACGGTGTTGCTGAGCCGCAGATTCAGAAGATCGGTAACAGCAGGATAATTGTTGAGCTTCCCGGAGTCAGCAATCCTGAGGAAGTACGAAAGCTTCTTGAAGGAACAGCACTACTGGAGTTTAAACTTGTTTACAATCCTCAGGCAACAGTGAAGGTAATGGAAGCAATAAATAAAATTCTTGTAGGAGATACATCAGTTGCAAAAGATTCTTCTTCATCGAAAATTATAAACGATTCGTTAAGGTCAAAGACAGAATCTCTTACATCAGCCGATACTTTAAAGAATAATCCGGCAGGAAAGAAAGAAAATAAAACAGAAAATAAGAAGGTTGAAGGGGATGTTAAAAAAGATTCACTTAAAGACAAAAAGAATTTAACAGATAAGAAAGACACCACATCAAAAAACAAAAAAGATACTTCGAAAAGCAATGATACTTCATTGAGTACAACTGACACCGGTACAGCGTCAGATTCAACCGATAAGTCTCAGCTTTCGGAAGATGAGTTCAAAGCCAAATATCCTTTCTTCTCCCTTGTTTCTCTGAATCAGGAGAGTGGAACAGCGGACGGTTATGTAAAAGACAGTGATAAAGATAAGGTTGACAGAATTTTAAACAGTCCGGCAGTTAAAGATGTTATCCCATCCGATATGCAGTTTGCCTGGTCAAACAGGACATTTGAATCCGGGGGTGAAAAGATTCATGTACTGTATGCTGTAAAAAAAGATGCTGAACTTACCGGAAAGGTAATTGTTGATGCAAGATCAAACATTGACCCGGCAAATAATACACCAATAGTATCGATGGAGATGGATACCGAAGGAGCTGCGGACTGGGCAAGGATCACAGGAGCTAACATTAACAAAAGAGTCGCCATCGTACTTGATAATGTTGTTTATTCTGCACCTGTCGTCAGGAATAAGATCACGGGAGGAAATTCCCAGATAGAAGGAATGGCTAACGTACAGGAAGCGAAGCTTCTTGAAATTGTATTAAAGGCAGGTGCATTGCCTGCACCTGTAAAGATTATTGAAGAGCGTTCGATCGGACCATCTCTTGGAGAAGATTCAATCCGGTCAGGTGTTTTTTCTTCCATTGCTGCTTTGTTACTCGTAGCATTGTTTATGATTTTCTACTACAGATTCGGAGGCACTATTGCAGATGTTGCATTATTAATTAACATGCTTTTAATACTTGGGATTATGGCATCCTTAAAAGCGACACTGACATTACCGGGAATTGCAGGTTTGATATTATCAATAGGTATGTCTGTAGATACAAACGTCCTTATCTTCGAAAGAATCAGAGAGGAACTTGGTGCCGGAAAGCCATTGAGAACAGCAGTAGATCTCGGATACAAGAAGGCATTCTCTGCAATTATAGATTCGCACTTTATCAGCATTATTACCGGAATAATTTTATATCAATTCGGAAGCGGACCAATACAGGGATTTGCATTAACACTCATCTGCGGTTTATTAGCTAACCTGTTCACAGCTATTGTAATTACACATTATGTTTTCGATATAATGATTGAAAAAGGAAAGAAGATAAGCTTCGGTTAAAACTAAATTTTATTATTAGAAACATTAATATTTTATTTATAGAATGAGAATTTTTGAAAATTCAAATTATGATTTTTTAGGAAAGAGAAAAATTTTTTACATAGTTTCTCTTAGTGTAATTATAATAGGCTTCTTAATTTTATTTACGATGAAAAGCATACCGCTGGGAATTGATTTCAGCGGAGGAACAGAACTTCAGATGAAATTTGCAAAACCGGTTGACATATCTGAATTAAGAACGGCCATGGATGATGCAGGATTTCAGGGAATGGAAATCAAAACAATGGGATCTGATAATGATGTACTGCTCAGAACTCCCATGCAGGAGGAAGGGCAGCGTGTTTCGGATAAGATCCAGCAGACGATAAAGGAAAAATTTGCTGATAATAATTTTCAGGTGCAAAGAACGGATAAAGTAGGTCCAAAGATCGGGGCAGAGCTCAGACGGAATGCTTTGTTCGCGGTCCTGTTTTCCCTTATTGCAATATTGATCTACCTATCATTCCGCTTCCAGTTTGTATTTGCGGTCGGCGCGGTGCTCGCATTATTCCATGATGTACTGATCACGATCGCTGTTATTGCAATTGCTGATGCCGTGTTTCCAAATTTACGGCTTGAGTTTAATCAGTCGATGCTCGCAGCATTTTTAACGCTTGTCGGCTTTTCCTCTAATGATACCGTAATTGTATTTGACAGGATCAGGGAAAACATAAAGCTGTTTAAGAATGAAGATATTACTCAGATTATGAACAAGAGTATTAACGCAACTCTTAGCAGAACAATTATTACCAGCGGCACAGTATTCCTGACAGTACTGGTTTTATTTTTATTCGGCGGTGAAGTGAACAGAAGTTTTGCATTTACATTTGGAGTTGGTATAATTACCGGAACATATTCTTCGGTATTCGTTGCAAGCGCTATTGTTGTCGACTGGAAAGAAAGAGCTAACAAAATTCTAAGAGAAAAGAATACAGGCAGAACAAAAATTACTGCCCCAAAAATCAAGAAAGTAAATGCCTGAGATCATTAAAACATATTCGGGAAAAGGTAATGAAAAATCTGTTTCGATAGAGATTGATACTAATGTCCTTGGACTTAGTCAGTTCAATGCTCTGAATGACCTGATATCTAAAGAAATGCATAACGGCATTAAATCATTTACTTTTGATTTATTAAAGCTGAATACGATCAACAGCTCGGGACTGGGAATACTGATCAGCAGCCTGAAAAAAATTAAAGATTCAAACGGCACTTTAAGTATAATAAATACAAATGAAAAGATATTGAGTATTCTGAAGCTGACTAAGCTTGATAATGTCTTTGAATTTGGAACCTCGTCATAGAAAGCTTTCAAAAATTTTAATTTAAATCTTCATATCAGCAAATGCTGTCTGAAGATTTTTTTATGCTAAAAAATTAATTAAGATAATGGGAAATAATATTACTGTATTGGTCGGCCTTCAGTGGGGTGATGAGGGAAAAGGAAGAATGGTAGATTACCTTGCTCAGAATGTTGATATAGTGGCGAGATATCAGGGCGGGAATAATGCAGGTCATACGGTTGTTAATGAGTTCGGTACTTTCAAGCTTCATTTGATCCCTTCTGGAATATTTAATCCCAATGTCATAAATATTCTTGGACCCGGAATGGTAGTAGATCCCGAAGCATTGTCCGAAGAAATTTCTGAGCTTAAAGATTCCGGCATTAATATTTCAAACATAAAAATTTCAGACAGGGCAACGATCACTTTTCCATTTCACCGCCTCGAGGATAATCTCGAAGAAGAAAGACTTGGCGGCTCAGCTTTCGGATCGACGCGGCGGGGTATTGCTTATGCGTATGGCGAAAGATATCAGAAAAAAAGTATACAGCTTGGGGAATTATTTTTCCCGGACGATCTTAAAAAAAGAATAACTGATCTTGTAACCTGGAAAAATCTCCTTCTTAAAAATGTTTATGGAAGTGAAGATACTCTCAGCGCTGAAGAAATATTGGAATGGATCAATAACTTCGGCGGAAAAATTAAACACTTCATTTGCGATACCACAAAAATACTGGAAGATGCAGCATCTGCCGGAAAGAAAATTTTATTCGAAGCTCAGCTTGGCTCACTCCGTGATATTTATTTCGGTATCTATCCGTATACAACTTCTTCCTGCACACTTGCATCTTATGCGCCTGTCGGCGGAGGACTGTTCAATAAAAAAATTGATGAGGTCATCGGAGTAATGAAGGCATTTTCAACATGCGTGGGCAGTGGACCATTTGTTACTGAAATGCCTGAAGTTGAGGCGAGTGAACTTCGAGAAGTTGCTTATGAATACGGCGCGGCAACGGGAAGACCGCGACGCATCGGCCATTTTGATGCTGTAGCTACAAGATATGGAGCAAAGGTTCAGGGAGTGGATGAAATTGCACTTACCAAACTTGACAGCTTATCAGGCCAGAAAAAATTAATGATTTGTACTGAATATCAGATTGACGGGAAAGCTGCAAAAGATTTTCCGCTTACTCCTGCACTCGAAATTGCCAAGCCGGTCTATATTGAAATGGAAAGCTGGAGCGAAAATATTTCCGGCTGCCGGGAATATTCTGCACTTCCCGATGCAGCACAGAAATATGTAAACAAAATTGAAGAACTTATTGGATATGAAATCAAATATGTATCAGTGGGACCTGAAAGAGAGAGCTTGATTGTCAGATAAATATTAAGTATTAAGTATTAACAATTAACTTTAAGAATTTTTTTTACCCGTTTATATCTTCACCTTTTGCGGTGTTTTTAAAATCCTTCTCATCTACAAATACAGCATCTTTCTCATTTATATTTTCAAATTTATTCCCGGCCGGATAAGATCCGGTATCATTAAAATTTATATCTGTTTTATTTATTTGTTTTTTCTTATCAAGCAATGCATCAAAAGAAATTAACCCCGCCCCTGTGAACATAACAGCAACCGAGCATGCAAGAAAAATAAAATTATAACTGAACGGCAGCTCTTTGTTTCCAACTCCGAGTACAAATAAAAAGCTTATTGTCATGCATGCTATGAAAAAGCTTGCAATTGGTGTGAATAATCCGATTATAAAAAGTGCACCGAATATCATTTCCATGAAAGGAAGCATGAACGCAAGTATAAAAGCCAGTGTATCATTCATTTGTCCGGTATCCTGAACCAATTTTATAAATCCCTGCAGGTCCAGAACTTTCCGTGCGCCTGCAAATAAAAATAATGAACCAAGTGATAACCTTATTAATAATATTCCAACTGAAATGGAAAATTTCCCGCTGCGCGCCTTAAAAAAAATGCTCATGATATTTTAAATTTATGTTTAATATAAATTACAAATGAATTAATTCAGTTTCTATCTAATTTTAATGTATCAACTAACTTTATTTCCGTGTGCTCACCGTGCAATCGACAATTTATTTCTTTGCTTAATCTTTTCTTTTTAATTATGTTTATACCGGTTTATATTTAT
>JBDTWU010000271.1:0-4893 GCA_040006535.1 bacterium
ATATCGGATAATACCCGGGTCTTAAAACTTCACCTAATATCAGGACTGATAAGTTTTTCTGGTAGCTGATCTTTGACTTAACAAATATCCTGTCGTAATTATTAATTTTATAACTTTTATTGTCTTCGTAAGAAAGATTTATCATCTCAAACTTATCCGAATTTCCATAAGCTTTGTAAAGCATCACACTGTCAGGTTCAGCATTAACATCAAATCCACGGGCAATGCCGATTACAGTTTCAAGATCATCACCATCAGCATGTTCATATGATCCTGCCAGCTGGACAGCTCCCCCGACAGTTATGTATTTATTTTCCAGTCTTATATATGGAATTTTCAGCAGGTCACCCTCAAGGAAAAAAGGATTATGTTCATCATTGTTAGTCAGAAAATATTTGTAAATATCTACATGCTTCACTGTTCCGTCTTTTCTAAAGAGCTCAATGTTCCTTAATGATATCTGAGTATTGAAAAATTCACGCTCATTTGTCTTTTCGTAAAAAACTCTCGAAGTATTTAAAGTATCGAATACTAAAACTTTTAAAATCTCCGAAACTCTGGTTACAGGTGAAACTTCAAATGTGCCCTGTGTCAGCCCTGATACTTTAATCAGGAAAGTTCGGGGAGTATTTAAGGTAAAGCTGACAGTGCTTGAGTAATATCTTCTCTTTACTGCACTTACAACTTTATCTTTAGCCTGGTTTATACTTAATCCATCGACTTTAACTTCTCCTACAGTAGGGATTACAACTGTTCCTTCAGGTGTAACCACTAATGGCAATTGCTGATTGAGATATCCATAAATACCCAATGTAAATAAGTCATTTGGTCCTACAATATAATTATTAGAATTGACAGCTCCTTCTATTGGAACAGATCTGCTGCCGAATGTATTCTGACCTCCTAATTTATCAAAGATATCTGGAGCATCAGCATTTATACCGCTTCTGCTGTCAGTACCTGTCTTATTAATAATTTTATTAATAGGATCATCACCTTTATCCTTCTCCTTGCTCTTAAATTGTGAATAAGTAAGACTTGAGCTTAAAATGAAGACTGTCAAAAATAATATTTTCCAAAAATTACTCATAGTCCGAATTGTTTAGTTGTTCTGGAAAGAATATCTGAAGTTTCATCAACACCTGTTGTTTCACAATAAATTCTCAGCAACGGTTCTGTACCTGATGCCCGGATAATTATCCATCCATTTTCAAAAAAAAATTTAAAACCGTCCAAAGTGTCTATTGATATTATTTTCTTTCCACCTATATCATCTCCCGCTTTCATGGCTTTGCAGGTTTGCAGTGTTTTTTGCTTGAGTTCATCTGTTGTATGCACATCATTTCTCTGGTAGAAATATTTTCCAAATTCATCATCAAGCTCTTTTTTTAATTCTGAAATACTCTTCCCCGACTGGGCCAGCATCTCAAGATAAAGCATTCCGTTATATATTCCGTCTCTTTCAGGAAGATGTCCTTTAATTCCGATTCCCCCGCTCTCTTCAGCACCGATCAATACATCATCTTCTATCATGATCTTAGAAATGTGCTTGAAACCAATCGGAACAGTAATGAGCTCGATATTATTTTTTTCACAATATTTTTTTATAAGCTCGCTTGTTGAAAAACCTCTGACAACTTTGCCTCTTAAATTTTTCATTTCAAATAAATATTTCAGCAGCAGCGCAAATGTTTTCTGTGCATCAAGGAAATCACCGTTCTCGTCAATAATTGCTATTCTGTCCGCATCTCCGTCAGTAACAATGCCGATATCATATTTTTCTTTCTTAATGACTTCGCAGATCTCGGAAAGATTTTTCTCAACGGGTTCAGGCGCGCTGTTTCCAAACGAAGGATTCACTTCGCCATGCAGCTGTTTTACTTCAATAAATTTATTGATCAGATTCTGACCGGTCCCGTACATCGCATCATATATTACCTTCAGGTTTGCTTTCTTGATCTTATCTATATCAATCTTATTTTTTAGGTAATTTAAAAAATATTCTCTCCCATCAAAATATTCAATTGTTTTTTCTTTCAGCAATTCTTCAAGACTTTTATTTAAAATGACCTCATCTATACTCTTAAGCTCATTTTCAATTTTAGCAATTTCATCCACATTCATCGATCCGCCGAATTCGTCTTTTAATTTATAACCGTTATAGATTGCAGGATTGTGGGATGCAGTTATCATTACTCCCAGTGAAAAACTTTTATCTCTGGCAAGCAGTGAAACAGTTGGTGTTGTAACGAATGAATTTGTAAGGTAAACTTTGATGTTCTGATTTGCAATTACCGTCGCGGCTATTTCAGCGAATTGTTGTGATTCAAATCTTGTATCATATCCAACAATGATTCCGTTTTTTATTTTAGGATGATTCTTAATTACAATTGCAGTTGCGAGAGCAACTCTTCTTACATTATCGAAAGTATAAGTATCAGCAATTATTCCTCTCCAGCCATCGGTTCCGAATTTTACCGGCTCAGATTTATTACTCATTAAATTATTATTAATTATAGAAAACGTAGAATTTATCTATGCGGTAGCCCCCGGTTTATTTTTCAGAACCCAGTTTTTTACATAATTGATTGTTTCGAATGTCGGGGTACCGGGAGTAAATAATTCTCCTACTCCCATTGTCTTTAGCTCTGCAATATCCTGCGAAGGAATAATTCCGCCTCCGAAAAGTAAAACATCATCCAAACCCTTTTCTTCCATGAGCTTTCTGACCTTCGGGAATACAGTCATATGGGCGCCGCTTAAAATACTAATTCCAATCGCATCCACATCTTCCTGCAGAGCAGCTTCAACAATAGTTTCCGGGGTTTGTCTTAATCCGGTATAAATAACTTCAATACCGGAATCCCTGAAAGCAGCAGCAATTACTTTTGCACCCCTGTCATGACCGTCCAGACCCACCTTACCGATGAGAACTCTTATCTTCTTTTCCGGAACATTATTGTTTGACATATAAGTAGTTAAAATAACCCAAATACTGATTTACTTCAAGTGATATTAAGTTTCCGAGGTGCCTTACAAATTATCAAGTTTCTTTTGCGAATATAATTGATAAAAATATACTGCAATTATTCCCAGTAACACTGCAAACCACAGGGTTGCGATTCTAATTATAAATGTTGAAGCTACAGATACATCTTTTGGAATTTTCAATAACAGCATCAAGCCGGTTAATGATGCTTCAGTTGCTCCCAGACCGCCCGGCAGCATCGCAATTGATCCGACAAGTGTTGAAAAGCCGTATATGAAAACCGCACTTAAGATACTTACCTCTATATGTGTAAAAGTTGAATAGACTTTCAATACGACATACAATCCCACACATTCCAGGAACCAGGCTAGTGAGCTCATTATTGTTGCAATGATCAATGGTTTTATTCTTACCAGTGTATATATGCTTTCATATGCCTCGTGGAATTTATGCGCTACTTTATGTAATAGCTTTATCTTTTCTGAATATGAGATCAGTGAAATTGAAATTTTTCTTGAACTGATCAGAACTATACAAAGAAGAAAAAATATTCCGACACCTAATACAATATTCTGTCCATAGTTAAATACATATGCGCCTGAAATGCAAAGCAATACAACCGATATAAAATCAGTTAACCTTTCTGCCAGAATTATCGGAGCTGATCTCGCCACAGGTGTTCCATTTTCCTCTCTTACTAAATAGGATTTAAGCACCTCACCCATTTTTCCCGGCGTGACGCTCATCACAAAGGTCGACATGAAGATCAGAAAGCTTGCCTGTACTTTCAGATCAATATTCAAAAGCTTTCTGTAATATTCCCATTTATAAAATCTGATAATGTAATTGCCAAAGGATAGTGCAAGTATCAGGGGAAAATACCACCAGTTAAATTCTCCAAAGGTTTTGATCAGCTTATCGAAATCTGCATAAATGCTGAATCCTAAAAAAATTAACGCACCGAATGCAACCGATAATAATATTTTCTTTTTATACTTTGAAAACATTATTAAATGATCTTTATTAAATTCTTATAAAGCCTTACCAGAGGCAGACCCATTATGTTATAATAATCTCCGATTATTTTTTCTATAAATAAGCACCCGAAATCATCCTGAATCCCATATGCGCCTGCTTTGTCAAGAGGCCTGTAATTCTTTACATAATAATTTATTTCATCCGTGGCTAGCTCACGGAAATAAACAGATGTCCTTTCATAATCGAAAATCTCTTTTCCGTTTTTCGTATTAATTATGTTTATCCCCGTGTAAACATAATGGATTTGATTACTGAGCATTTTTAAAAATTTCTTTGCTTCTTTGAGATTTTTTGGCTTGTTTAAAATAATATTGCCGAGATATACTATCGTATCTGCACCAATTATAATTTCCTTTTTATAATTAACTGCTACCTTTTGTGATTTAGAAATAGAATTGTGCCGGACTAAACTGACGGGATTGTGGCTTTTAGAATCGAGCTCCTGAATTTTACTGTCAACGGATTTGAATTTCAACCCGATCTGTTTTAAAAGCTGTCCTCTTCTCGGGGATTTTGATGCAAGTATATAAGATTGCTTTAAAACTTTCTGAAATATTTTTTTTTCCAATGTATATTATATTTCGTTAATTAATTCCAAAACTTTCCTCAGAGCATCTTCTTTCTTCAATATAATTCTTTCTCCTGTTTTTCTGATTTTTATTTCCACGTTTCCTGTTTTCAGATTTTTTTCACCTAATATCAGCTGAACCGGGATTCCGATAAGATCAGCATCATTAAATTTAATTCCTGGCCGGACCTCGGGACGGTCATCAAATAACACTTCTGCATTACCGTTCAAAAGTTTTTGGTAATATTCTTCACCCAGATTTTTTATCTCCTCATTATTCTGATTAAGCGAAATAAGT
>JBDTWU010000272.1:0-3765 GCA_040006535.1 bacterium
GAAACTATTATTGCTGTATAAAAAATTTTAATCTCAAATTTTTCAAAGCATTTTAGATAACCTATGCTAATAATCTTATTCAAGTTCCTATACCTTTGCAATTATTCTTTTAATTTTTTTATAAAATTATTTATAGTATAATCCGATTTTGAATTCTTATAAATATTTCCAATTTCCTTAAGTTTAGAAATAGCTTCAGCATTAGAATAGCCTTTTTTGGTTAAATAACTAAAATAGAGATTGACTATGAATTTTGATTCATAACTATCTGCATATGAATTAAAAAAATTTATTACCGTATTCTCGACATTATTTGTTTTTCCAGACATAAGCCTAGCGATCAACAGTTGATCATATAAATCGGGAGCATATACACTATAAGGATATTGTTTCAAGAACTCTTCAATATCTTTGAAATCATTTTCACTACTTTTTTGAAAATCCCTTGCGGTAATAAAATTTTGAAATAATAAGTATTGAGTCCTATCATCTCCTTCGGGGCGTTCTATATCTATGGAAATAGTATTTGAAATAATATTCTGAAAAATAGCTTGAATGTCATAAACACCTTTTACGTTATTTAAACTATTTATATAATTATCTATTGGAAATACATTTTCATAAATCTGGTTTGGAGATAATTTGATAGAATCAAATATTTCAGAATCGACTATCACATGATTGTAAAGTTTAGTACGATTTGGGGTTGTAATATCAAAATGAATTCCAACAGCATCAAAGTTTTCCTTAATAAAATAATCCAAATCAGAATTGTTTGTTAAAGTTACTTTTAACCATATTCTTTGTGCAAATAGGTAATTTGAATATTCTGGCTCTATCTTAAGATTAATCTTATTACCATTATTATCAGCGTAAAAGTCATTCACATTTAAAAAAAATATAAATGCACATATTAGAAAGATAAGTAAAACTATAAGTATTTTTAAGCGGCATTGCATTTATTATTATATTATTTATTTCGAATAAGGTATTACTTTTTTTTAAAAACTACCATACTGTATGCAAGAACTGTAATATATTAAAGAATTTAAACGAGAATAAAACTATCTGATTTCTATTCTGACTAATCTCCGGCAGCATTCAAATTTGGATTGAATAGAAAATTATGCCCGCGTATCTTCACAATTCGCATATGTCAGAATACCAGTCAGATAAAATCATCGTTAAAGGAGCCCGGGTACATAATCTTAAGAATATTGATATTGAGATTCCCCGTGACAGCCTTGTAGTTTTTACGGGACTTTCAGGATCAGGAAAATCTTCACTGGCATTTGACACTATTTACGCAGAAGGTCAGAGAAGATTTATGGAAACATTGTCTGCATATGCCCGGCAGTTCATAGGCGGTATTGAAAGACCTGATGTCGATAAGATTGAAGGACTATCGCCATCCATTTCAATAGAGCAAAAAACCATTTCGCAGAATCCACGCTCAACAGTCGGAACAGTTACAGAAATTTATGATTTCCTCAGATTACTTTTTGCAAGATGCGGAACGCAGTATTCTCCCGACACCGGCAGTGAAGTTTCAAGACAGAGTCTGGATCAGATTATAGATTTTATTTTTAAGCTGAAAGACGGTACAAAGATCACAATACTTGCACCAGTTGTGAAAGGCAGAAAAGGTCACTACCGGGAATTATTTGAAGAGATAAGTTCTGAGGGATTTACAAAAGTCCGTATTGACGGGGAAGTTGTTGATATAACTGAGCAGATGAAGCTTGAAAGATTTAAGATACATGACATTGAAATAGTAATTGACAGGGTCGCCATTAATGAAAAATCAAAGACGAGAATTTACGATTCACTTGAGACTGCTTTAAGGCATGGTGAAGGAATTGTTATTATCAATGACGGGAAAGAGGATAAGCTGTATAATGAAAAACTCTCTGATCCTAAAACAGGAAGAAGCTTTTCAGAGCCTGCGCCGAATGCATTTTCTTTCAACTCTCCCTACGGATGGTGCAAAGACTGTTACGGACTTGGGGAAAAGAAGGAGATTGATATTAATAAAATCATTCCCGACAAAAACCTTTCGATAAACGAAGGTGCTATCATTCCTCTCGGAAAACCAAAGAGCACCTGGATTTATTCTATCTTTAAAGGTGTGATAGATAAATCGGGATACGATTTTGATACACCTGTCAAAAAATTTTCAGAAGAAACATATGATCTTATTTTAAACGGTTCAAGTGAAAGAGTAAAATATAAGCATGTAAATTCAAAAGGTAACAGCAGCATATATGCTCACAGGTTCGAAGGTGTCTTTAATTATGTAAAGCGGTATTCCGATGATTCATCGTCCGAGACTATCCGCCAATGGGCAGAGAGCTTTATGACTATTTCAAAATGCAATACCTGCGGAGGCGGAAGGTTAAAAGAAGATTCATTATGGGTGAAGGTAAACACTAAAAATATTTATGATATTACCAGAATGTCCATCAAAGATTCGAAAGAATTTTTTGACAGTCTGCGGTTGGATAAACGAAAGCAGATAGTTGCAGAACAGATCATCAAGGAGATCAGATCGAGATTAAATTTTCTTTTGAATGTAGGACTAAATTATTTAACTCTGGACCGCAGTGCCAAAACTTTATCCGGCGGAGAAGCGCAGAGGATACGCCTTGCTACACAGATCGGATCTCAGCTCACAGGAGTTCTTTATATACTTGATGAACCATCCATAGGTCTTCATCAGAGAGATAACATTAAGCTTATAGATTCGCTGAAAAATCTCCGTGACATCGGAAATTCCGTGATTGTTGTAGAGCACGATAAAGAAATGATAGAAGCTTCTGATTTTGTAGTGGATTTAGGACCACGTGCAGGAGAACATGGTGGTGAAGTTGTGGCATTCGGATCACCTGCGCAATTAAACGGATATTCAATTACAGGTGAATATCTTTCCGGAAAAAGGAAGATTGATATTCCCGAATCAAGGCGCGAGGGTTCAGGAAAAGTCATTACTTTAAGAGGAGCAACGGGAAACAATCTTAAAAATGTAAATCTGAAAATTCCACTTGGCAAGTTTATTTGTGTCACGGGGGTGAGCGGTTCGGGTAAGTCGTCTTTGATCACAGAGACACTTTACAGAATTTTATCCCGGAAGTTTTTCAAAACTCCTGAGCATCCGCTGCCTTATGCCTCAATAGAAGGATTATCGATCAAGAAGGAAAAATGGAATGAAAAAATTATTGATAAAATAATTGAGATAGATCAGACTCCAATTGGCCGGACCCCCAGGAGCAATCCTGCTACATATACAGGATTGTTTACATTCATTCGTGATATTTATTCGTCACTTCCGGATTCAAAGATACGCGGTTACAAGCCGGGAAGATTTTCTTTCAACGTAAAAAGCGGAAGATGCGAAACCTGTGAAGGAGCAGGTCTGCAAAAAATTGAAATGAATTTTTTACCGGATGTATATGTGAGATGTGATGTCTGCGAAGGAAAAAGATATAACCGCGAAACTCTTGAAGTAAAATATAAAGGAAAGTCTATAGCGGATGTTCTTGAAATGAATGTCGAAGATGCTCTTGATTTTTTTGATGCAATACCTTCTGTGAAGAGAAAGCTGCAGACACTTTCTGATGTCGGGCTCGGCTACATCAGACTCGGACAGCAGGCCACCACTCTATCGGGGGGAGAAGCACAGAGGGTAAAGCTTTCCACAGAGCTATCAAAAGTTCAGACAGGGAGAACGCTTTATATTTTAGATGAACCAACAACAGGGCTTCACTT
>JBDTWU010000273.1:0-3102 GCA_040006535.1 bacterium
TACCTCGCGTGTATCCACTACGGTTTTCAGATTTACTTCTCTCAGGCGGGCAAAATTTCTCACCAGATTTGCACCCCAGTAGCCGAACCCGATTATCCCTAAATTCATTTTTAACACGGAAAATTTAAAAGCTAATTATTTCTGAAAATTGAATTTAAAGCTTCTGCAGTTCTGAAAATTTTTTCTTCATTTAAAGCCAGTCCGCTCGGGATATAAAATCCTTTGTTGGATAAATTTTCTGAAACCGGATAAGATTCATTTTTAAATAATCCTGATTTCTGAAAAACAGGCTGTAAGTGCATAGGATGAAAGAACGGACGCGTGCCGATTTTTTTTTCGGAAAGTCTTTTTATTGCTTCTTCTGCATCGAAATCACACTGATCTTTTAGTACAATGCCGAAAACCCAGTATATATTTTTTGAATATTGAGTTTCCAATAACGGTATAGTGATCATGGGGTTATCTCTTAACAATTTTGTATACATATCTCCTATCCATCTTTTTTTTTCTATGAATTCATCCAGACGCTCCAGCTGAGCTTTTCCAAGAGCTGCCTGTAAATTTGTCATTCGGAAATTAAATCCAAGCTCTGAATGAACAAATCTTTTCCCTGATTCAAAACATAAATTTCTCAGTGACCTGCATCTCTCTGCTAACTCTTCATCATCAGTGACAATCATTCCTCCTTCCCCTGTTGTAATATGCTTGTTCGGATAAAAACTAAAAATACTGATATCACCAAAGCTTCCGCATTGCTTCCCTTTATATGTCTGGCCTATAACTTCGGCTGCATCTTCTATTATTTTTAAATTATATTCCCTGGCTAATTCTATCAGCGGATCCATGTCAACGGGAAGTCCGTATATATGAACTGCCATAATAGCCTTTGTCTTCGCCGTAATTTTATTTCCGATATCAGCAACGTTCATATTCCAGGTAACAGGATCAGCATCTACGAGAACAGGTTTAGCACCTGCCCTTACAATTGCTGATGCACAGGAAATTATTGTAAATGCAGGCATAATGATCTCATCACCTGGTCCAATATTTAAAGCCAGAACTGCAGCTTCCAGAGCAGCCGTTCCGTTGCATACTGCAATGCCGTATTTTCTTCCGGCTCTATAAGAAAATTTTTCTTCGAACTCTTTTACAAAAGGACCTTCTGAGGAGATCCACCCTGTATCTATGCACTCGTTTAAATATTTCTTTTCGTTACCGTCAAGCAAAGGTTCATTGACCGGAATAAAATCCATAATTATTTTTTAATAATGGCTGATTCCTTGTTGATGCCTGTAAATCTTGTTTTATCTTCCTCTCCTGTATAAGGTCCCTGCTTCACTTCTATCATTTCAATTTCTTCAATTACTTCAAATCCGTGACCTCCTGTTGCTAAAAGAATGACATCTCCTTCTTTTAATATCCGGCTCTCAAGATAATTTTTATCATCATCATAAAAATCTACCCTTAATTTTCCTTTTCTGAGAAATAATACTTCCTGTGTATACTGAACTTCACGGGGTACAGGATTGTGAACATGCGGCTCTATTATCTTTCCCTGCGGATGATGCATGTAAGCTAGCTGCTGAGAAAGATCATTCGGAGTGAAAAAATGTATACCCTCTCTGCAGAAATCTCCCGGAATAATTATCGCGAGGAGCTTGTCTTTATGTTTGATTTCTTCTGTCATAATTCAGGCTGATGTATTAGAAAATTTTCCTTCTCACTGAAAAAATTTTGACATTCTTCAAATACCATTTCCGGAGTAATTTTATTAATGTTCACATCCGAATTAATATGATATTTTTTTACAAGTGCGAAATAATCATGCATCTCATTCAGTATTTGCTGCGGATAAATTGTTTTAATAAATCCGGCCATTTTTTCTGGATAAGGATTGAATCTTCCGAAATGATTTCCGTTTGAAATACAAATTGTATTTGTAACTACTGCAGCTCCGATATGAACAGCACAGGTTTCATTTGAAACGAGCAATTTTGCATTTGCAATGACTGAAATTAATTCTGATAAATTGGTTTTACCGGTAAGATCTTCAATAAGCTCAGACTTGCAATTAAGGATTATTCCCTTGGCTGTTACTCTGTCATTTTTATTGCCGCAGATTCTGATTTTAATCTGTTTCATTTCTAAAATTTTATTACAAAGCACGGCAAAGTTTTCCGCCGACCACTTCCGCGATTTTTGTCCCGCACCCGGGAAGATTACAATATATTCACCCGCATTTTTATTCTTACCGATTTCAATAGTTGGACGCAAAATGTTTGATTTGCTTTCAGTAATTTCTTCAGTAAATGTTCTGTTCCTGTTAAACTGAAAAAAAGATTCGGGATCAAGGTTGGAATTACGTATATTTCCATTTGACGAAATTATTTCAAGCTCCTCAGTTGAAAAGATAGAGTTTGAGGAATTGTCTAATATCTTTTCAGCTCCGCAGTGTGTGATTATATAATCTGTTATTTTTGTTTTCGTATCATTTGGTCTCAATACAATTTCATACCCGCCTAAATGCAGCTTCAGCATGGTAGACACACGGTATTTCCAGTTTGACTGACCCTTAAGCCGCTTTGCAGCTGCCCATATGAATTTCTCAATTATAGATCTGTCGAATGTTTCTGCGATGTTTCTCCATTTTTCATTTCCTAATAAAGAAATCTTATAACCGCTGAACTTTGGAGAATCTTTTATCTCTTTTATAAAATTCCTGAACAGAATGTAATCACCTATAGCATCCAGCCGGATTATCAGCATGCTTTTCTTTTTAATGAAAAGAGATTTCCCTGAAAGGAATCTTTCCATAAATAACAGAATGCTCGAGGCTATTAAGTTTAAAATTCTATTCATACTGATTATTTGTCATCTTTGATATCAGCTTTTGTAATCTTCAATGCGAAATGAAATTGTAATAATATTTTTGAATATATTTTTCTTTGATCTAACTGACAGAATTCTGCCATTTAATATCTGCCAGGATCACACCTATATCCTGGCCTTTAAACCTTTGAAGGCCTGACCCGCTTTCTATGACTTCAAAGCTTATCACGTTTTCCTTTAAATCGAATAGCTGAACATTTTCAATTTGTGATG
>JBDTWU010000274.1:0-2045 GCA_040006535.1 bacterium
TATAAGATTGACAGGGAGCTGGACTTAAAGCAAATTGAAACTTCATCAATGCAGTCAAATGATTACTTCCGCCTTGAGGCATTGAACGCTCTTATGAACCTGGGCTACATGAGGAATGAAGCTGAAAAAATAATACGGGAGGTATTGAAGATGAACGAGTCTGTTAATCTTTCAACAGAAGAAATAATCAGAAAATCTTTAGAATATATTTCAAAATAAATAATGAGCGAACCAATACTCGAAGAAATCTGGAGCAAGATAAGACTGCTGATGAAATCTCATCCGTGGCATGGAGTCCCGATCGGTAAAAATTTCCCGGAAATAGTAACGACATATATTGAAATTGTACCGACAGATACTGTTAAATATGAGATCGAAAAAAACAGCGGCTTTCTGAAAGTTGACCGGCCGCAGAAATACTCAAATATTTGTCCGACTCCGTACGGATTTATTCCACAGACATTATGTGCAGAGAATGTTGCAAACTATTGTATGAAGAAAACCGGCAAGAGCGGTATAAAAGGGGACAATGATCCGCTTGATATCTGTGTGATCACCGAAAAAGTTTTGAATCACAGCAATATCCTGATGCAGGCGATACCTATCGGCGGATTAAGGCTGATCGACAATAACGAAGCAGATGACAAGATCATTGCAGTGATGAAGGAGGATGCGATCTTCAGCAAGTGGAAAAACATTTCAGACTGTTCGGATTCATTTATCGAAAGACTTAAACATTATTTTCTTACCTATAAAGAATCTCCGCATTCGGATAACAAGACTGTAGAGATTGAAAGTGTGTACGGAATTGAAGATGCCTATGAAGTGATCAATGCCAGCAATAATGATTATCTGAAAAAATATTCAGAGCTCAACAGTCTATTGAACCGGGAAGAAATTTAAGACGCGAGACGTGAGACGTGAGACGTGACGTTAGATTTTTCAAGCTGAATTTATTTTGCGAGATTCATTGCAAGCTCTTTTCCAAAGTATACTGCAAGCAGGGACAAAAATACATTTCCAAAAATATTCAGTCCGAAATACAGATATTCCGAAAGCTCTGCAAGACGAAATGACTCATATGCAAATGCTGACATAGTTGTGAACGCACCTATGAAGCCGACTGTAGCGAAGTCTCTCATCTCCGGCGAAATATTTTTTCCGGATATTGCATAATAAATTATAAAGCCGATTAGAAAACTTCCGCTCACATTTATCACCAGTGTACCGACAGGAAAATCAGGAAAGTAATTATTGAAAAATTTAGAAATAAGAAATCTTGCTGCTGCACCCAGAAATCCGCCGATGCCTATATATATTATTTGCATTTAGGAAATAAATAGTTGGTAGGAAAATAATTACTGAAAAGGAATTATTGAAGCTATTTAAAAAGTGAATAATAAACCTTAGTGTGACCTGATGTTTCAATGGAAATTCTATTTTTAGAGAATAATAACATTCATGATACCCGCAAAATTCTTTCATCAAGTTTTTAATGTAGTCTCATACAAATGTTGAAAACTTGTTTTAATCTCATCCCTTACCTCGCGGTATTCATTCAGGATTTTTGCTTTCGTGCCTTTGGCTTCCGCAGGATCGACAAATCCCAGATGCAGCCTGTGTTTAACTTCGCCGGTGAAAGCCGGACAGGTAGTTTTTGCGTTGTCGCATACTGTAATAACATAATCAAATGAATCATTAATAAAATCGTAAACGTTCTTAGGATTCTGTTGCGATATATCTATTCCGGATTCCTGCATAACTTTAATGCTGTTGGGATTTACATCGATTGCAGGATTTGTTCCGGCGGAATGAACTTCCAGATCAGGATCGAATGATTTAAGAAAGCCTTCTGCCATCTGGCTACGGCATGAATTGCCAGTGCATAAAATAAGTATTTTTTTATTCAAGCAATTTTATTTTAAACCAATATAATAAAATTCCTTTACAGTTTGTTTAAAGTTATCATCAATTTTATTTCAATAATATCATCCGCTTAGTGTCAATAAAATTACCTGCCTCCAATCTGTAAAAATAAACTCCAC
>JBDTWU010000275.1:0-3406 GCA_040006535.1 bacterium
AGTACTATTATATCTGCATTATGAAGATCAAGTATCTTTTTTACAATGCTTAATCCAAGCCCAAAGCCGCTGATCTTTTTATCGCGTGATTTATCTATCCTGTAAAATGGTTCGAAGATTTTAGAAATCTCCTCCTGCTCAATGCCGCGACCGTAGTCTTTGATCGAGATAATAATTTCATTTTTGGAGTTCTGTCCGGATTGTAAGCTGATATCAACAGGCTTTCCATCCGAATACTTTACTGCATTGTCAATAATATTACTGAGTGCAATTCCCATTTTTTCCTTATCTAAGCGGACATCTTTTTTTTCAAAGTCGCTTCTGAGATTTAATGATTCATTTCCGGATTTTGTAATTATCCCGCTTATAAATTTTACAAGTTCAACTTTTTCAATATTCAATTTACCCGCAGCTGTATCAAGCCTGTAAGTTTCAAGCAGACCTGTGATCATCAGTTCCATTTCTTTAATATCATCGCGAATTTTAATTTTTATTTTTTCATTCTCTACGAATTCATTAGCAAGTTTGATCCGGGTCAGCGGGCTTCGGAGTTCATGAGATACATCAATGAGAAGAGATTCCTTGGATTTTATCATTCCGGAAATATTTGTTTTCATTTCATCGATCCTGCCTGCAAGATTACCTAACTCATCGTTCCGGTTAATATCTATTGAAGTATTAAAATTTCCGCCGCTTATCTGACTCACAGCTTCTGATAATTTTTTTATAGGTCCGAATATCCACCTCAGAGAAAAATAAAGTAAGGCTGCCAGCAGCGTAATGCAAATTATCAATGGAAATATTGCGTTCTCAATGTTTAAATCATCTCCCGGAAAAGGCGGAGGTGCAAAAATTATATAACCATCCTCAGTTTTCATTACATCGTAAAACTGTTTCCTTTTTCTGACTGTAAACATTGTTTTATCAGGTTCAAAATCTTTTTCTTCACTCAATTCAATTATTCCCGGAATATCATTGCTTGATGTCCACCTCGACTTTGAAGTCTCAAAACGGACGTTTGTTCCAAGCCGGCTTAATATTGAATTTGCTTTATTAGTATCCGGCGGATTACCAACGTCTTTTATGAAATAATCATTAAAAGCATATGAAATTTTTGCGGGGTGATGAAATGGACCTCTGTCAATCACTGATCTTATAATAAATCCGGCAGATAAATTTACTAATACAATAAATATAATTATTAAAATAATAAGCTTGAGAAATATAGAGAATCTAATTTTCTTTTTGATCTGCATAAAAAATATATCCTACGGACTGTACCGTTTTAATGAATTGAAAGCTTTTATGCCTGAGCTTATTTCTCAGCCGCGATACCATAACGTCAAGGCTTCGGTCATTATACTGCCATGACATGCCTTTCATCTTCTGCGTAAGTTCATCGCGGGATAAAACTTTGCCGTTATGTTTTGAAAATATCAGCAGCAGATCAAATTCTGTGGAGGTCAGCTCAATATCTCTTTTATTTAATTTCACTGTCCGGTTGAAAACATTTATAAGGAGATCTTTAAAATCCAGAGGACCTTCATTTTTTTGCTTTCGTTCCGTTCGCCTGAAAATCGCCTGCATCCGGGCAACAAGCTCCCTGGGCTCAAATGGTTTTCCGATATAATCGTCAGCACCAAGTTCAAGTCCGACAATCTTATCAGTAGTTCCTCCCCTTGCTGTGAGCATTATTACAGGTATTGCATCGGTCTTTCTGAGTTCTTTTAATGTTTGAAAGCCGTCCAGTTCAGGAAGCATATAGTCAAGTATCACAAGGTCATAATGATTTGTTTCGAGATGCCGGAGCGCATCCACAGGATTATCATACGCTTCCGTTTTAAAGTTATATTTTACAAGATAATCTTTTAATAGCCCGGTAAGCTTTATATCGTCGTCTATTAATAATATTTTTTTCATACAAATAAAAAAGACAAGGGACGTTAGCCCCTTGTCTCAGATAATTTAATGATCAGGATTTAGTCTCTCTTATCCTGCTTATCTTTGAACTTATCCATTTTATCATGGAACTTATCTTTCATGCTTGTCATGTTTTCCACTACTTTATTTCTTTGTTCAGGTGTAAGTATATTATGAAATTCTATCAGCTTATCCATCATAAATTCTTTCATCTCTTCTTTCTTATGTTCTTTTTTATCAGCGAGCTCCATAAGCTTCTTCTTATCAAGCTGGTCCTTTTTGAATTCATTTGCAAGCTCATCCATTGCACTCTCTCCGTCCGGTTTATTTTGTTCCATCTTTTCTTTTACCTGAACCTTGAGCCTTTCTACCTGGGCTTTCTGATTCTCGCTCAGGTTAAGATTCTCTGTCAGCATTTCAATTATAAATCCGGGAGGTCCGTCTCTGAATTTTTTCTTTGCGTAGACAATCCCGAAGACGGAGGAAAATATCAATGCTGTTACAATAAGAGGAATTATAAATTTCTTGAAGCTTTTACTCCTGGATTTAATATCTTCAGGTTGAATGCTTTCCGGCATTGCATTTTCTGAGTCGTTCATTTTTTAGATCTCCTTTTTAAATTTATGTTCAATACAAAAATACGAATTGAATTTTGTAAAGTTAATTTCGAATTGTAATTCTTTGTAACAGGATTAAAGTTACGAAGCAGTATTAGATGAACTATCTGTAATCTCTGAAAAATAAATAAATATTTTTGTTAGGTGCCCTACTTCAAAAAATTTACACCGAACGCCAGCTGAAATCCCCCCACATTAGTTATAGTATTTGTATTCAGGCTCTGCACGCCTTTACCGATGATTGGAATATAGGCATAGTTAAAGCTTACATTCATTGACATTTTTTTGCTTTGCGAAAAGCTCACTCCGATACCGCCGTATCCCCCCAATGCAAAATGTGCTTTGGTAGATCCGATGGCGTTAAAAAAACTTTTGTCGTAAGGGTTGGTAAGTACAAGTGTGGGTGAAATTCCGAAGTTGATGATCGGAGTAAAGCTCCCTTCAATTTCATCTTTAAATAATTCTTTTCTTATTCCTATGCTTAACGGCAACTGAAAAACTCTGTTCACCTTATTCACGATTATTGAATTGCCGAAAATGTCAAATCTTTCTATCTCTCTTTCATCAGATACACCGGAGAAGGAGAGGTTGAAGGTCAGATCAGTAGTTTTTCCAAGAGGTGCGAACATGCTAACGTAAGGACCAAACCCATTCTCACCGTAATTTAAACCTACGCTCCATTTGTTTCTCGGCACATACTTTATAAGTTTATTTTTATTTTGTGAGTAGGAATTTACAGAGGTGATTAAAATTAAACCGATTATTACACAGATTAATTTGGTCTTCATAATAGTTGGATTTGTTTATTGTTTGTAGAAAGTTAATTAATTAATTTTTGATTTAAAATTCCAAACACGTTTGACGCCTAA
>JBDTWU010000276.1:0-5357 GCA_040006535.1 bacterium
TTTCTTTCAATGCATGGATTCCTCTTGTAGAAAGGGCCAGATTAATCGATCTGCCTCCGCCTGAATTTTCATTTCTCATATCGGATCTTCTCTCGTAAACATTTACTTCAAAACCCTTTTTTGACAGGTAGACTGACAGCAATGAACCTGCAAGACCTGCACCGACGATGGTAACATTTTTCATGATGTAAGATTATCTTAATAAATTAAAATGTAAAGGGATAATTTGTTTATCATTACATTAATTCAACTGTAACACGTATTTTTAAATGTAATACTATTACATTCTTGACATACTTTTATTTAAACGTTATATTTGTAGAAAAAAATTATGGAAACCTCATCATTAACAATCAAAGGGCAAATAGTCGTACCATCTAAAATAAGAAGAAAGCTTGGCCTAAAGAAAGGCTCTAAGGTAGGATTTATTGAGCAAGATGATAAAATAATTTTGCAGCCATTAGACAAAAGCTATTATAAGAGTTTGATCGGAATTGGGGGTACAAGAGGGAAAGCTATGAAATCATTAATGGAAGATAAAAAGAAAGAGCGTGAATTATGAAAAAATATATTTTTGACAGCAGCGCATTGATATCATATCTTGATGGAGAATTTAACGCCGATAAAGTTGCAGAGTATTTGGAGGAAATTAACGAAAAGGAATTAGAAGCATTTTTATGCGTAGTGAACTTAGGTGAAGTATACTATCATTTCATCAGAAGCGGGGGGATTAATACAGGAGAAACCATACTTAAAGCAATTAAAACCTTACCTGTAAAAATTATTGAAGCAAACATTGAGCTAACTTTAGCTGCCGGAAAGATAAAAGCATTTAATAAAATGTCTTATGCTGATTGCTTTGCTGCTGCTTTAGTTGAAAATAGGAAGGGGACTCTGATTACAAGTGATAAAGAGTTTAAACAAATAGAAAAAAGAATTAAGATAGATTTCATATAAGGCTTGAATCTGCAAAGTAATTCAGTTTTGAAAATAGCGGGTATACAAGACATACCAGAGTTCTAAGAGAAGATAAAGAATTAAATTATTATGAAGATGATAATCAGAGTTCTAAATAAATATTATTTTTGAAAATTCATAAACATCCTCAAACTTATTATACAGCGGTGCCGGCGCAACTCTTATTACATCCGGCTCTCTCCAGTCACATACTATTCCTTCCTTAAGCAATCTCGTATAAAGATCCCTTCCGTTAGATTTTATTCTTAATGAAAGCTGGCATCCTCGCTCGTTAATATTTTTCGGAGTAATTATTTCGACGAGATCATTTTTGTTTTCGTTAATTAGAAATTCAAGATAAGATGTCAGCTGCTCGCTCTTATTCCTTAAAGCTTTCATTCCTGCTGAATCAAAAATATCAAGTGATGCTCTGAGTGCAGCAAGCTGAAGTATAGGCGGATTGCTGAGCTGCCAGCTTTCTGCAGTTGGTATGGCAATGTATTTATGTTCCATCAGAAATCTTGTTTCCTTATCATGCCCCCACCATCCGAGAAATTTCGGCAGAGACTGATCTTTCAAATGTCTCTCATTAACATATGATCCCCCGACAGCTCCCGGTCCTGCATTCATATATTTATAATTGCACCACACAGCAAAATCAACTTCCCACTCATGAAGATTCATCAATAGATTTCCTGCTGCATGCGCAAGATCAAATCCTACAACACATCCTTTCATATGACCTGCCTTAGTGATCTTCTCCTGTTCAAATGCCTGCCCCGTGTAATAATTCACACCCGCAAACCAGATCAGGGCAATTGAATTGCCTTCACGTTCGATCAGTTCTTCAATGTCTTCAGTCCTTATTATATCTTCCCCTTCTCTGGGTTTCATTTCTATCAATGACGATTCAACATCGAACCCGTGAAATTTTATTTGTGACTGAATGGCATAGTGATCCGATGGGAATGCTTTCGTTTCAATTAAGATCTTATGTCGTTCTTTCGTCGGTCTGTAAAAAGAAACGAACAGCAAATGAAGATTTACAGTGAGCGCATTCATGTTTATAACCTCTTCCGGCTTTGCCCCCACAAGTCTTGCAGTCTGATCGGTAAGAAATTCATGATAAGGAAGCCATGGGTTCTTTGCATTAGTATGACCTTCAAGAGCTATCTTTTCCCAATCGTATAATTCCTGTTCGACAGATTCACGGACAGTTTTTGGCTGCAAGCCAAGAGAATTACCGGCAAGATATATCACATCTTCGCCTTTTTTATTTTTTGGAATGTGAAATTTTTCTCTGTAAGTTTTTAAGGGATCAGAAAGATCGAGTTCTTTTGAAAATGAAATTTCAGGACTGAACATGATTAAAGAATTTAGAAGATTAACGTAAATAAATATTGCCAGGAGTAACAGAGTGAAACGAAATTAAATCTTACAATGAACTTTATGGCCTTACAAACTCTATGAACCTTCAACCTTATACACGAGCACCCTGCACGGCGCTGCATCAGCGACAAAATCCGGTATCTGAATATTTGTAAAATATTTTCCGTCTTCGATCTCATCAGCCGCATAGATCATTTCAGTAATGGTCTTCCTCGAATGTTCATTCCTGTCAACATCATTTGAGCCCAAAGGTACATTCCAGAAAATATGATGTGAGGTCAGCTTTCCTTCGTCAAATGTTCTGTCAACAGAAGGGATATCCATTAGTAAGTGTTTCACATTCAGCTTCAATATGTATTCCATTGCTTCAATTGAAAAATAGGGCGGCTGCTCTTTCATATATTGTCTTGATTTTTTTGAATCATCATTAGGCAATGTTCTGATTATTACTCCTTCCAGAAATTCTTTGCAGGCATCTGTTAATTTTTCTTCCAGAATTCTTTTTGTAATTAAAAGATCTTTATCATTTTTACCGGGAATATAATTATCATCAGAATCATTAGCTTTTTCAGGCTGAATAGTTATAAGTGTCGAAGGAATAAAAGATTCTTTCAAAATGCCGTGTATAGAAATTCTTTCCAAGGAAATGTGCCCGACACCTTCAGTATGAGTGCCGTTGCAATGGGGGATCAATTTATATTCTTCAAAGTTGCATCCCCCTCCTCGTCTGGTATCGCCGACAAAACTGTCCTTCTCATATGCTTCAGCAGCTGCATTGTAAACGCCATATGTATTCGGCTGAGCTCCGTTGAATATCAGGGGTATCGAAATGTCCAGAGGATTCTCTGTATCACACGAATAAATTTTATTATTTAAAGTGATTTTAATTTTCATATCTGATTTCCGTTAAAATACTTTAATTGGAAATTGTTTTCAAATTAAATTTTACGTGTTTTATAAATTAATTATATTACAGAAATATTAGTTATGTGCAGACAATTTATAACGGCTGGAAAATTATCTGAGCTCAGAAAGCTATTGAAAGATACATACAATGAGGATATTAAAATCAGATTGTTCACTGAAATTGAAAAGGAAGAAGAAAATATTGAGGAAGAAATTGAAGAGGAATTAGAAGAGCAGAGAAAGCATAAAAAGGATTACGAAGCAATACTCACAGAGAATGTACCTGTGATTACTTATGAAAACGGTGAAAAATTTTTAACAAAGATGAAATGGGGAATCAGATTTAATCCTGAAATCAATTCTCCGCTGATTTTTAATTCGCGTGATGATACTATAAAAGAGAAGATCTTCTGGTGGCAGGCTTTTGATAAAAACAGGATACTGATCCCGATGTTTGGATTTTATGAATGGAGGGATACCGGAAAAAAGAAAAAATTGAAAACCAAAATCACAGTTGTTAAAAGAAAAATATATATCGTGCCCGGGCTTTATTTTAAAAATAAACAGGGCATTAATGAGTTTTCATTAATTACAACTTCCCCGAATAAATTTATGGCAAACATACATACAAGAATGCCGGCTATTTTAGACGATAAAAATATCTTCAGCTATTTTACTGATTCAGCTGAGGAGAACCATGAAAAGATCAATCCCACAATATCAGATATGATAATGAAAGAGCTTTGCCGTGATGATCCCGAAGAAAATTTATTTAGTAATAACCTGCGGCATCTTTAAATCTAAATTGCAAACCTTGTTGAATTTTTTTATGGTGTATGCGCAAAGCTCGGGTGAATATATTTCATCATGCATATGCATAAGGAAATAAACCGTTTTAATTCCCGATCCCAGCCACTTTTTTATTCGCAAAGCCCAGTCATCAATTCTTGTATAGTCAGTAGGGTGAAGACTGTTTCCTACAAATCTTATAAACGCGCCGGGAGTTGAAAGACGCATATGAATTACATCTCTTCTGCCGGCTGCATCAGTAATTACAAAACCCGTTTTATTTTTCCTCAGCATCATGAATAATTCATCTGCAAATCCTGCATCATTAAACCATGCCGGATGCCGAAGCTCAAGGTATAAGTCAGGTTTTTTCGGAAGAGTGATTAAATAATTTTCTAAATCTGCAAGTTTTTTCGGTGAAAAATTCGGCGGCATCTGAAGAAAACATGATCCTAAATTTTTTCCAAAACTATTTATCGATTTATAAAACTCATTTGTAATCTGACCGCATTCTTTTAATCTGCGATAGTGACTTATCCCCTGATAAAACTTCGGACAAAATCTGAAGTCTTTACCCGCACCCGTTTTCCATTCATTAATAGTTGCTTCACTTTGAATTTTGTAATGTGTCGGATTTAATTCGATTGTATCAAATTGAGTAAGATAATTTGCACGGAATTCTTTCTCCTTTGTCCCTGCAGGATAAAGCTTTCCAACCCATTCTTTAATACCCCATTTTGCACAGCCGACATAAACCATCGGCTTTTGTTTTTTATTTTTCTTTAAACTCTTTAAAAGTTTTTCCGTATCCGGATGGTCATCAGGCAATGTAAAGTCAACTGCATCAGGATCTTCTACTTTTCCAAAATCCATTTTTTTAATTTATTTAATAATTATAATTTCAGCTTTCTTATAGCCGGAGCTGCCAAACTAACTGTTCCCGCAATCAACAGAGTCATCACTCCTCCCAAAATAACCGAGGGCACTGTTCCCAGCAGCTTCGCCGTCACACCCGATTCGAATGCGCCTATCTCATTTGATGATCCGATGAAAATACTATTGACAGCTGAAACTCTCCCCTTCATATTATCAGGTGTCATCAGTTGAATTATTGTTGCACGTATTACCACGCTAACGCTGTCAAATCCTCCGCTCAATGCAAGTATGAATATTGATAAAAGAAAATTTCTTGAAAGTCCGAAACCAATTATGCAAAGTCCAAAACCGAAAACGCTTATTAGTAAATTTCTTCCGGCATTTGTTGTCAGGGGTCTGCGCGTCATATAAACTGCCATAATTACAGCACCTATTGAAGG
>JBDTWU010000277.1:0-3615 GCA_040006535.1 bacterium
CAGCTGAAGAATCCTCTCAAACTCTCCACGTGATTTTTTGAGCATCGATTCATCACTTTTATTCATGGCTGTTTTCAAATTCTTTTTCGCTTTCTTCATTGCCTTATCAAAATCTTCACCCGCATTGACTTTGATATTTATAAAACTGATTGTGATTAAAAGGATGATCACAAAATTAATTTGCTTCTTCATTTTTTTTCTCCGTTTATTTTATTATTGGTTTAAAATATTTAGTAAATTTATTATACTGAGTCTCTTATTTAATTGACCTCAGAACTCTCCGACATTAGAGCTGCAGCCCTAATCCGAGATAAACCGAGCGCCTGTTATTTGTAATTATTTCCAGTCGTTTTGAATAATCTGAATTGTATGTATAATCGTAAATATTTTTTTGATTAAGAACATTATTTACCGAGATAACTGCCACTGCAAACTTTCCGAATAATGCGAATATATACTGGGCATTCATGTCAAGTCTTCTGTAAGCTGGAAATCTTCCGCTGTTTGTCTCAGCATAGACAGGTTTGTAAACATTCCCTGATGGAATATACACGCTTCCTGTCACCGGAGTAAAAGGTTTACCGGTTGATAGTTTATATGTTACTCCGAATACGATCTGGTCGGTCAGGTTATAGCTTCCTACAATGCTGAGAGCGTGAGGTATATCATAATTTGCAGGAACAAGAGACTGTACATCATATTGCTTTCTTTTGGAATCACTGTAAGCGTATGATATCCATCCTGTAAATTTATTTCTTATTTTAGCTTTCAAAAATACGTCAACTCCTTTCACACTGCCTTCGCCCTGTGAGTGATAAAAAAAATCACTCTTGTCAAGCAGAACTAGATTTGAATAATTTTTAAAATATCCTTCCACTCTGAAAATATAATTTCCGTCTTTATTAAACTCATATCCTAGGATGTAATGCACCGCGTCCTCTGCTTTAAGATTATTGTTCTCTGCTCTGAAATAATTGTTAAGCTTGGGATACTGATGATACATTCCAACAGCGCCTCTCACCGCATTGTATTTTGAGAACTGGTAACCGAAAGAGATTCTGGGGTCCAGGCTAATATGATCTGACAGCGTATGATAATCTGTTCTTAAACCGGGTATTACAAAAAACTTTTCTCCGACTCTTATTTGTGCCTCGGTATAAGCACCTATCCTGCCTGAGTTTGCTGTTGTGTCAAGGTGAATTGATGGTGCATCAGTTTTCAGATTATAAGAAAATTCAGGAACGGTGCCGTTTACATCATAAGCGCTGTATTCATATTCAACCCCCGAATTAATATCAAGTTTACTGCTGACCTGTTTGGTAAAATCAACTCTTCCTTTGGAATGTATATCCTTATCTTTAGAATCTAAAATTCCAAAGCCTGATTTCCTTTCGTAAAGGCTGAAAGAAATTCCGGCATTAATAAGAGTAGATGAAGTCGGAGCGACCATAAGCTTTCCGTTTGTAAAAAAACTTTTTGAGCTTGAATTAAAAAATCCTTCGAAAGAAGGAGTTACACTTTGAATACCGACCTTATCATCGCTGTAGTTTCCATAGAATTTCAAATAACCGGTAGAGCTTAATTTAAATGATAGGGTTCCTCCTCCATTATTTGATTGAGGAATAGGTGAGAATTCAGAATGCTTACCATTGATTGCAAAATAAGGCTCAAGAAATAATTTTCCCAGATCAAATGTAGCTCCGAAATTTCTGTTCTTTGAAAGATACACTCCTGATAACGATGCGTTTGCCAGTCCGAGCCATGCAAACATTCCCGAACCTTGTGGCATGTCGTAAGATTTTAGATCGAGAACTGCAGACAAAACATTTCCGTACTTTGCAGAAAATCCTCCGCTTGTAAAATTTATTCCGCGAAGCCCCCATGGATTTACTGTTGAATAGGAGGAGACATTAAATGTTTCATCAAAAATAAACGGATTATACAGGGAAGCAAGATCTAATATTGTAAGAACTTCATCTGGATTTCCTCCCCGGACAGTGATACGGCTTCCTTCATTCACCTGATTAGACCCCGGAAAAGTTGTAATTGCCCTGTACAGATCTGCATCGGCACCGGGTATTTTTACGATTTCAAGAGGTGTTAATGTAACAGCATTATTATTACCTGATGTAAATGAGCTGGCTGTTATTATGATTTCTTCAGTTCTTATTTCCTCTTTAGTAAGTTTTATCTTTAATTCAATACTCTTGCCGGGAGTGATGTCAACGGGAACTGATTTTTTAGAATACTCGCTCATCGTGACAAGAATATTTAGCTGTCCTGATTTTTCAGTTTCAAATTCATAATAGCCCTTTTCATCGGTTGTCGCGCCGTCAATACTTCCTTCAATTACAAGGTTTGCTCCGCTGAGTAAGCTGTCTTTCTCTCCTCTGACCGTGCCAAAGATCTTAGATATTTGTGAACCTGTTGAATCCTGTGCAAAAATATTTAGAGAAGTTAGTAATAAAATTATTGTAAAAATGTTTTTCATTTCCGGATTTTAATTTTAAAACGTTAATGTATCTATATCTTTAGCTATGTTAATGTCTTTTTGAGTAATCCCTTTTGCTGTATGAGTTGAAAATGAAACTTCCACGCTTGAATACTTCATTGTCAGATAATCGGGATGATGATCATGCTGCTGGCAGAATGCTCCGATTGCTGTTACAAGTCCCATGGTCTGTGGAAACCCTTTAGTAGTAAAGGTCTTTCTGATTGAATTTTGAATCAGTTTCCAGCCTTTCAGATTTTTTAGTTCACCTGTAATTTGTTGCTCCGTTAATTTTTCCATTTTATACAAAATTAATTTTTAAAATTATTTTTTACTATACTTTCCAGTTTCTTAATATAATTGTCAAAGGCTTTGTATCCTTTATTGGTGATCTTGTATTTTGAGATGGGTTTTCTCTCGATGAAGATTTTTTTTACTGATACGTAACCTGCGTCTTCAAGTTTTTTTATGTGGGCACTTAAATTTCCGTCCGTTGCATTCACTTTCTCTTTAAGATAAGTAAATTCTGCCTCTTCAACACTGACTAATACCGCCATTATCGAAGTCCGTATTCTTGAGTGTATTACATCATCAATATGCGTGTAATCGAAATCAGGCATTCAGACCTTTTGTTTCACTTTCTAAAAATTTTTTGGATTTATTATTTAAAATTATTCCGGGTATGATCTGTAAACAAATCACCATCACTGCATAAATCAATAAAGTATGGATGCTTGGATAAATAAACATCAGAGCCGCTCCGGTCCACCATCCGAAAGCAAGGTATTGAAACCATTTTATCTGCTGAATTGCACCGCTGGTAAAATATGAGATGCCCAGTGATGTTGAAATTATAGGACAGATAAAAATGGAATTGTATGCTCCGCTAACAGTTCCTAAAAACCCAAAAATAAACATTGCTATGCCGGAGGAAAGCCATAATGACCCGAGAATATTTCCGGCATATGTATGAACTTTGCGGGTTTTGTTTTCCCTTCTTTTGATTAATATATCTACAATACCTCCCGTTATCATTAAAATGAACCACGTTAATCCGATATAGTTGTTCGAACTTTTTGTAAGAAGCAGGATATAATTGCAAAGAAGAGCGAATGTTACAAGTA
>JBDTWU010000278.1:0-1982 GCA_040006535.1 bacterium
AATGAATTTGTCAAGCCCTAAAATAAAAAACCCGAAAGTTTTTCGGGATTTTTTTAAAAACGGTATTATTTATGAATCAGGTTTCGTTTGCTTCCGAGTATTCCGGGATACCGTCGAAATTATATAAGTGCTCGGTCTTTATGAAATCAAATCCGGCATCATTCATTTTATCCAGAAGAGCTATTACTTCACTGTGATTTACTTTTTCCCCCTTGTTGGTTGCAAAATACCTGCATCTCCAGTGATCAGTGCAAAAAGTTTCCGGATGCCCTTCAGGCCACACCTTGACTCCGCGATTGCTCAGAAATCCAAGTTTCAGGCCGGATGATGACACCTTTTTCAAAAGCTCACCAAGATCTTCTGCACTTCCGCTGCTCCAGTCAATATATACATCAATTCCTACCAGATCTTTTCGCTGCTTTAAAACTTTTTTTGTTTCCTTTTTCTTAGTGTCTTTCTTCAATATTTTCTTGTATTCCACTGCTTTGAGCATGCCGGGCTTTTCGCCCAAACGTTCAATGACAGCTTTCGCAAATTCCTTTGTTCCCACTCTTTCTTTACTGATGCCATCTTTGAAAATATCATAAGTATGTATCCCGTCTTCGAGCGTTTTAAGCCATGCATTGTGAACCTTCGTAGCTATTTCATTTTGACCAATATGGTTGAGCATCATAACCGCTCCCAATAAAAGACCTGATGGATTCGCAAGATTCTGTCCCGCTCTTCGCGGAGCTGATCCGTGAATTGCTTCGAACATTGCAAAGTTTTCCCCGATATTCGAAGAGCCTGCAAGTCCGACAGAGCCGGTTATCTGAGCAGCCACGTCAGACAATATATCTCCGTACAGATTTTCCATCACAAGGACATCAAAATCTTCCGGGGTGTTGGCCATCTTTGCGGCTCCGATATCAACAATCCATACTTCACTTATTGTATCAGGATATTCAGCTGCGATCTCTAAAAATACTTTGTGAAAAAGTCCGTCAGTGAGCTTCATTATATTATCCTTGACAAAACATGTAACCTTTTTTCTGTTATTAGCCACAGCATACTCGAATGCATACCGCACTATTTTTTCGGAACCCGGTCTTGTAATGATCTTCAGGCAATGATATACCTGCTGAGTCTGCCTGTATTCAATACCCGCATACAGATCCTCTTCATTCTCCCTGATTATTACCAGATCCATTACCGGATGCTTGGTGGATACAAGAGGATGATATGATACACAAGGCCGGACATTTGCATAGAGCCCTAATGTCTTCCGGATTGTAACATTTAAGCTTTTATATCCGCCACCCTGTGGTGTAGTAATAGGTGCTTTCAGAAAAACCTTTGTGCGTCTCAGAGAATCCCATGCTGACTGTTCTATTCCCGCTAAATTTCCTCTCAGATAAACCTGCTCTCCAACTTCGATTGTTTCTATATCCAGCTTTGCACCTGCGGCTGTAATAATATTAAGTGCTGCATCCATTATTTCCGGACCTATTCCATCTCCATGTGCAACAGTGATTGGTGTATTCTTTGACATTAATTACTTCTCTTTTAATTAAAAGTTAATTTTTGGAACGAGAAATTAGTAAACCATTTTTTTATAAGAAATCTAAAAAACTATAATACAGTAGTTCACCCGCGGGTTTATAAAAATCTTTCCACCGGCTTTATTTCATTTTTCATTATTATTTTATTCTTTAAATAATTTAAACAGCGTTACTTTATATTCAATGCTGTCCTAAATATTTTTATAAAATTGTTTTAATCTGATTATTAAACCAATCGTTTTGGACGGAGGTACTTTGTATTCATTGCTATCCAAAACGTTTTAAGTTTTAGAAATTGGTCTTAATTTTATATCAAAAAGTAAATTAAAATAATATTTTTAAAAACAACCCGCCTGTGAAACAATGGCGTAAAGAATTTTAGTTTTAAGCGTTAAGAAAGATTTTCGAATTAGAAAGTGAAAGAAGGCAAACCCATTCCAT
>JBDTWU010000279.1:0-1804 GCA_040006535.1 bacterium
CCGTTTTCAACAAGTATCTGAGCAATTTTACCCGTTACATCCGACTCAATTTCATTCATCAGCTTCATCGCTTCAATTATACATAATATAGATCCGGGGGAGACGGGGCTTCCGATACTAATATACGAATCTGCATCAGGTGAAGGCGCTCTGTAAAAGGTTCCGACCATTGGAGACTTTACCTCAAGCATATTTTCACTTTTTGTGGCTTCTGCCTTTGCAACTTCAAGCTTCAGACTGTGATCCGCCATTTCAACTGAGGATGCAGGTTCGTAAAACTGATTTTGATGCTGAGCATATTGGATCGGAGAAATATTAGCAGCAATCTTAGGCTTAGGCTTTGATAATTTTATTCGTGCACCCTCTTCTTCAATTTCTATTTCAGCAACGTTGCTTGTATCAAGAATCTTAATAAGTTTCTTAATATAGTTTAAATCCATTTTCATAAATTTGAATTAAATTTTATTGGAATTTGGAAATTACACTTTTGCCCTTTCAATATACTCTCCGGTCCTCGAATCCACTCTCAGCACATCCCCTTCATTGATGAACAAGGGAGCATTTATTGTAGCTCCGGTTTCTACTGTGACCGGTTTTGTTGCTCCGGTAGCAGTGTCACCCTTCACTCCGGGCGGAGCTGAAGTAACTTTCAAATATACATGCGGTGGAATTTCAACAGAAATTGGTTTTGAATTGTGAAATAAGATCTGTATCATTTCACCTTCCTTCAAAAAGTTGCCGCCCTTGCCAATTAAATCATTAATCACATGTATCTGATCATAGGTTTCATTATCCATAAAAACAAAATCTTCTCCGTCTTTATATAAATACTGATAATTTCCCGATTCCAAACGCTCGATTCGAACTTCTTCACCGGCACGAAATCTATTTTCAATAATCTTACCATTTTTTAAGTTTTTCAACTTTACCTGATAGAATGCCCTTAAATTTCCCGGAGTTCTATGCTCAACCGCTACAACTGAATACAAATCGTTATTAAAATTAATAATTACTCCTGATTTTAAATCTGTTGTCGATGCCATTTAATGATATTTCCCGTTTTTTGTTAAAATTATTATTAATTAATAAAATAGCTATTTGGCTCGGTAAAAACAATTAATACAGAATCACAGTTTTTCCAATTTATCTATAATTTTTTCAAGATTTCATCTAAATATTAGATAAATTTTATAAAAAAATATATAATTTTATAAAATTTAGAAAAGACTCATACTCAGGAATGCTTTGAAATTAGTGCTCAGGTCAGAAATTGAATTGAATCCTTAATTATGCGAACTTTAAGCCGTATGTTTTTAAAATCCATGATATTTGCCCAATATGCATGGGCTCATGCCGGATAGCATTAATGATAACATTACGTTTGCTCTTTGTGCCTCCAAAAGTTGCACCAATGTAATTATCTTCGTCCAGTTGCTGATCATTTAATTCCCTGATGACTTCCAATGCCCTTGAATGCGTGGCTTCCAGTTTTTGTAAAATTTCGTCATAAGGAGGTTTAGTTTTGATCATATTTGGATCGGTTCCGAATGAATATTCATCAATCCAGGGTATATTCAAATTTTCTCCGCCGACTCCTTCAATAATTAAAAAATGTTCTGTCCAGACCAGGTGCGCAATTATCCAGTATGGACTGTTAAATTTTATTTCACCTAATTGCAATTCCTTATTAACGTCCACATCCTTCAGAGCCGATATGAACCTATTGGAAAGACCTCTTACTTGTGCGTAAACATTGGCCAGAATTTCAGCTTCGTTTTTATTCATAATTGTTTTTTAAAATTAT
>JBDTWU010000280.1:0-7599 GCA_040006535.1 bacterium
TTATGGCTAACGGAACTATAGCTGTTCCGGGACGGACAGCTGAAGTTGATTTTTATAAGGTAAGGGGAAAATATAAAGGAATACTTTCCTGGCTACTTACTACGGACCACAAGAGAATCGGAATATTGTATATGTGCTCGATTACTTTTTTCTTTTTGGTCGCAATGATGCTCGGAGTTTTAATGCGCCTGGAAATGCTTACTCCCGGTGAGACATTCATGAAAGCGCAGACATACAATTCATTGTTTACACTGCACGGTGTAATAATGGTTTTCTTATTTGTAATACCCAGCATACCTGCAATCTTCGGTAATTTCTTGTTACCTCTCCAGATCGGTGCAAAGGATGTTCAGTTTCCAAGATTGAATTTATTATCATGGTATTTATATATGATCGGCGGAGGGCTTGCAATTTTATCTCTGTTCACCGGCGGCGGAATAATGGATACCGGCTGGACCTTTTATGTCCCCTACAGTATAAGGACAACAACTAATGTTTCATTATCTGTATTCGCCGCTTTTGTACTGGGGTTTGCTACTATACTAACAGGACTTAATTTTATCACAACGATTCACAGGATGAGGTGCCCCGGAATGACATGGTTCAGAATGCCGCTTTTCATCTGGGCGCTGTATGCTACTTCCTGGATACAGGTTTTAGCAACACCTGTTATCGGAATAACTTTAGTATTAATAATTCTTGAAAGAGCTTTTGGTATAGGAGTATTCGATCCGACACTCGGTGGTGATCCGCTGCTCTATCAGCACATGTTCTGGATATATTCTCATCCGGCTGTTTACATTATGATTCTTCCCGCAATGGGTGTTGTATCAGAGATCATTCCCACATTTGCAAGGAAACCAATATTCGGTTATGTACCGATAGCAATCTCGAGTCTGGGAATTGCGCTGGTTGGTTATCTTGTCTGGGGACATCACATGTTCTCTACAGGAATCAGCGATACATCAAGAGTAATTTTTTCTTTACTAACATTTATTGTTGCTCTTCCATCAGGGATAAAAGTTTTTAACTGGGTCGCCACTCTTTATAAAGGCTCGATTACAGTTACAGCTCCCTTGCTGTTTGTACTTCTTTTCATATTCATATTTTCAATCGGCGGATTGACGGGACTGGTATTAGGCGCATTGAATACGGATCTTCATCTGACGGATACATATTTTGTTGTAGCTCACTTCCATTATGTAATGTTCGGTGGCATGGGATTAATTTTCTTTGCATCTCTTCATTACTGGTTTCCAAAGATGTTCGGCAAAATGTATAATGAAAAGATGGCAAAGGTTGCAGCATACTGGATCGCGATCGGTTTTAACACACTTTACTTTCCAATGTTCATTATGGGTTATATGGGAATGCCGAGAAGATATTATGATTATCTACCGGAGTTTCAGGTCTATCACATAATTTCGACCGTCGGCTCATGGATACTTGTATCAGGAATATTGATAATGTTTTACAATTTATTAAGCGGACTCAGAAACGGTAAGCCCGCCACGGATAATCCATGGGGAGGAACAACTTTGGAATGGTCTGTTTCCTCACCGCCTCCGCTGGAAAATTTTGATGAGATACCAACAGTAACAACCGGACCATACGATCATCACCATATTCACGGAGTGGAGGAGAATAAGAAGAATGAATAATAACACAAATACTGGGGTTGAAGAGATACATGAGGTTCATGTACACAGAGATGACTTCGGGTCCAAAATGGGTTTATGGCTTTTTCTCCTGACCGAGATACTTTTATTCGGAGGTTTATTTTTATTATATGCAGGATACAGATTTAAATATCCTGAAGGCTTTGCAGCAGCAGCATCCGAATTAGATGTGCTGATGGGAGCTGTCAATACTGTTGTTCTTCTGACAAGCAGCTTAACAATCGTATTAGGAATTGTTGCTCTCCAAAAAAACCATCTGAAGCTCAGCTTTGTATTCTTATGGGCTACGGTTTTTTGCGGAATTATATTTCTGGTAAATAAATATTTCGAATGGGGTGCAAAATTTCATCACGGCATTTATCCAAAAGGTCCGAAGCTTCAGGAAATGAGCGAAGGTGAAGTTATGTACTTTGGCTTGTATTATGTAATGACAGGTCTGCACGGACTTCATATTATCATAGGACTTGCGTTTATTTGTATTGTCATGTACCGTATGAAAAAGAAAGTCATCACGAGCACAAATTTTCAGAAGCTGGAAAACGCTGGTTTATACTGGCACATTGTTGATATAATCTGGATCTTCCTGTTTCCGTTACTTTATTTAATACATTAAGTTTTTTGAATTAACTTTATTTATTTCTTGATGGTAATTAGTAAAGTTTTAAAAAGTAAATCCTGAATTGAAAAAAAAGTTTATTATATTTTTTGTGTTACTGATTTGTTCTGCAGTTGATTTGTATAGTCAGGCGAATACATGGCAAAGAATATTTGGAGGACCCCGAACAGATTATTCATATCAATTTTTTGAAACAAAAGATGGGAATTTTCTTTTGTTGGGAGAAAAATCGGTGGTGAGTTTAAATACGGGATTTCATATTCCTCAAACTTATTTAATGAAATTTGATATTTCTGGAAATAAAGTATGGGAAAAATATTTTGGAGATTCAATTCGTCCAAATTATTCAGTTTCGGCCCTAGAATTACCGTCAGGGAATATTTTAATTCCTTATGTAAATAATAATATAGGTAATCTTATGAAAATTGAAAGTAATGGAAATATTATATGGGACAAACATTATCCAAATCCGACTTCCGGATTTTATTACATCAGTCCAATTGATAACAATAAGAATGTATTAATTAACGGAGATCAAATTGGCGGCCTTTCATATATTCCCAACTTATCGAAACTAGACACTAACGGAAATTTATTTTGGTCTAAAGAGGCAAACGATAGTTCTTTCAAAATTGGATTTGTCAACTCTGATTTGGGTTATTATTCTGTTGGATCGAAAGATAATTCAAAAATCTACTTTGATAAAAGAGATACGAGTGGAAAATTAATTTGGAAGAGAGTACAAAATAATCCGTATGGATCATTTGAACTTCAATCGATAACACCGGTTTCTCCTATTACATTTATTTCTATAGGTAAAACATGCTCTTCTAACATGTGTGTGCTCTTTGCAATTAAATTCGATAGTGCCGGAAATAGTGTTTGGCAGAAGGAATATTTTAGTGACACATTATATGGAGTTAAGATTGTAAAAACTCTTAACAATAATTTTGCAATTGCAGGAGGATACAATATAGGAAAAAATTTGCTTAGCATTATCGACTCACTTGGAAATGTTGTTTACAAGAAAAATACTTATTACAATCCAGGCAATGCAATATGGTATAATTATATTGGAAATACAAACGACAGCGGGTTTTTAATATGTGGGGATTTCTCACTTAATGCTGGTGATTATAGTGATATCCTTGCCATAAAAACAGATAAGCATTTTAATTTTAATACTGTCGGAATATTCAATAATAATTCAATTGTTGAAGATTATGAATTTAGATTCGAAACATATCCAAATCCATTTAACCCGACAATAAATATTAAAATTGATTTAAAAAAAAGTGATAGAATAAGTATTAAATTCTTTGATATTGGAGGTAGAGTAATAAAATCAATCTTAAATCAAGAACTTTTTTCAGGGATGAACTTACTAACTTTAAATGTATCCGAATTAAATTTATCAAGTGGCATCTACTTTCTTGAAGTATCTAGCAAGAGGTCTTTTTTAACAAAAAAATTAATTTACTTAAAATAATAATTATATGAAAAGTTTGTATTTTATTTCGATGACCCTGATTATGTTTAGCAGCTTATACAATCATCAAGTCCACCAAGTTCAGGAAATAAATGGCGAGGAATAAAATTTACCAATACTAATCTTGACACTTTAAACAACTGTATATTTAATAATGCCGATACTAAGTTTTGTAACATTAAAAGTTTTCGATATCACAGGAAAAGAGATTCAAACTTTAGTTGATGAAAGCAAGAACGCCGGTTCGTATCAAGTAACTTTTAATGGTGTCAATCTTTCGAGCGGAATTTATTATGTAAAAATGCAGTCGGGAAATATTTCATGGATAAGAAAAATGATGTTAATAAAATAATTTTTTTAAAAATTTCTTATGACAGACAATCCGCACACAGATAAAGCAGAGCCGCACCAAGAAAGCCATATAGCTGAAGCGCATCATCCCAGCTACGGAGTGAACATTGCCGTATGGATTGGATTGATCGGACTTACTTCCATCACGGTAGCAGTTGCAGGAATAAATCTCGGAAGTCTTGCACTGTCTGTTGCATTAATTATTGCACTGGTGAAATCCATGTTTGTAGTGAATTTTTTCATGCATGTTAAATTCGACAGCAAGATTATAAAATTATTTATCGGAGTATGCATCATTGTGTTTATTACAATGTTTGTTTTAACTTTCTTTGATTTAACTTTTAGATATTAACAGAATTAAAAAATGAGACCTAGTATAGTAAATGAAGTTGATTTTACCTTTTGGTTTATAATAAGCATTTCAGTAGTTTTATTATTGATAATAACCGGAGCCATGCTGTATTTTGTTTACAGATACAGTAAAAAAAGAAATCCGGTTGCATCGGATATCGAAGGCAATACAACTATTGAAATTGTATGGACTGTAATCCCTATTATACTTGTTTTGCTGATGTTCTTTGTGAGCTGGTCTGGATTCAGGAATATGCGTGATGTCCCGAAAGGCGCAATGGTTGTAAATGTAACCGGGCAAATGTGGAAATGGTCATTTGAATACGACAACAAGAAAAAATCCGATACGCTCTTTCTGCCTGTCGATAAAGATATCAAGTTTGAGATCAAATCACAGGATGTAAATCACAGTTTTTTTCTGCCCGCATTCAGAGTTAAGGAAGATGCCATACCTGGACGAACAAATTATTACTGGATTAGAACTACAGAAACCGGAAAATTTTATGCTGCGTGTGCTGAATACTGCGGTCTGAATCATTCATACATGTATGCTCCTGTGGTAATTATCCCCGAAGATCAATTTCTTGTATGGAAAAATTACTTTCCACCCGATACAACTAAAAAAGAAATGCCAACCACTATAATAGATTCCATGAAAACCAACTCCGGGAAAACAGATAGCGCAGGTGCAGGTTCTAATACAAAAATTGATTCAACTAAGAAAAGTCCTGCTCCACCGGACATGAAAAAACCCGATTCATTAAAAAAATAAATTTTAAATTTATCCGGACTGCAACTTCAAATAAAAAAGAAATAAGCTTAGAGGTAAATCAAACCTCACGCATATCAGGCTGGATCAGGATCGTATGCGAAGTTACAAAGATCAGGATCACTGTGCTTGTTGCTTTTACAACTTCGCTCGGATATATTCTTGCCTCTCAGAATCTCAGTTCATTTTCCCTGTATCCTGTTGCCGGGATTTTCTTTCTTGCATGCGGAGCTGCGGCGCTTAATCATTATCAGGAGAGAAGAACTGATAAGCTGATGGACAGAACGATGAACAGGCCGATCCCGTCAGGTGCTGTCTCTTCAAGATCTGTTTTGATGATCTCATTATTCTTCTTAGCTTTAGGATGCGCAACATTATTATTGAAATCAAATTTACTTACGCTCGGGATAGGACTTCTTACTTTCTTCTGGTATAATGCAGTCTACACTCCATTAAAAAAAGTTTTCTCACTGGCAATTATCCCCGGTTCATTAGTCGGTGCTTTGCCGCCTATAGCCGGATGGACAGCTGCGGGCGGAAATGTTTTCGATTCAAAAATAATTTTGATTGCAGCATTCTTTTTTGTCTGGCAGATACCGCACTTCTGGATACTGCTTCTGGTTTACGGAAAGGATTATGACAAAGGCGGCTTTCCGACTCTTACAAATGTCTTTTCGAAAAGACAGCTGATGAACATCACTTTTTTCTGGATACTGCTGACGATTGTAATAGCACTTTCATTTAATTTTTTTGGAATTCTGAATTTCTTTGTTACCGGTATATTTCTGTTATTGCTTTGCCTTTGGCTCTTCATACAGTCACTGAAGTTTGTAAGATCAACCGGTGAAAACAAGATCATCAAGAATATGTTCATCAATATAAATATTTTTACGCTCTTAATTATAACTTCGTTCTCGCTGGACAAGCTCATTAAACTTTTTTTGGACTAAAAATTATTACAAATTTTTTAAATGGATTTTTTAGATAATTTAGTAATTCCCGCTACTACCCAGCATCTTAATTTATTAAAGATAATTTTAGTAATGTCGATGCTTATCTTTATGCCGTTTTTCGGGATGCTGCTCGGAGGAACAGGATTTTCCATGATATTCAATGCTTACGGCAGAAAGATCAAAAATAAATTATTTGTAAGGTTTGCAAAGGACATAATAGACAAATTAGCGATCAATCGATTTATCGGCGTCGGACTTGGGGTTATTCCGCTTCTTGCAATTACATTTTGTTATGCACAATTATTATTTGAGGTAAAAGTAATTTCGGTAAGCCTGCTGTTTGTGGCAACATTGTTTCTGGCAATAGCAACCAACTTTATTTACAGCTATCAGAATACATTTCAGGTAGAATTACTAATTGAAACATTTAAAAATATAAGCGGGCTTGATAAGCAGGGACTTGAAAAACAAATACCGGAAGATATTTCCGACTTCGAGTTTGACCTTAAAAATACAAATTCAAATTCGGGTCTTTACGGCTTTGTTCTTTTACTAATTACAGCTGTGTTTTTTTCCGGCGGAATTTCTATTGCATTATATTCGGACAGGTATCAGGAATATCAGAACATTGCACAGATGTTCTTATCTTCGGCAACGTTTTTTAATTTTATGTTCTTAGTTGTTGCTTCAATAGCTGTCACGGGAATTTCAATTCTTTTTTTCTTCTTCAGCTGGCAGGGCGGTCTTCATGATATGGATATGGAATATGCAAACTTTGTAAAAAAGATTGCAGGAAAAATTGCATTTACAGGTGCAGCAATACTTCCTGTGTTTTTATTTCTGAGCTTTATTTCCGTCCCTAATGTTGCACTGTCGGGCTCAGTATTTATGTACACCGGGCTTGCATTTGTATCAATACTTCTTATTTGTAATTTTCTTTATGCAGTGATCAAGAATTCCGATATGAAATATATCAATGCGGCATTTTTTCTTTTGCTGATCTCATTTGGCTTTATTATCATGAAGAATCAGGCAGCATTCGGAACGGCTACATACAAGCATCTGGAAGAAATAAATCTGAAAGCCGAAGAATTAGAAAAACAAAAAAAGAGCAAGACAATTAATACTGCAGGAGTCAGCGGTGAAGAGATATATACCCGAATATGCTCGGCGTGCCATAAGTTCGATGTCAAGCTGGTAGGTCCGCCATACAAAGAAACAGTTCCGAAGTATAACGGAGATATAAAAAAATTAGCTGCGTTCGTTTTGAATCCTACCAAGATGTCTCCTGATTATCCGCCTATGCCTAATCCGGGACTTAAGCCGAAAGAGGCTGATGCAGTCGCGCAGTTTATTATAGAAAGAGTTTCGGGGAAGAAGTAAGAAGATAG
>JBDTWU010000281.1:0-1810 GCA_040006535.1 bacterium
TTTTATGATTCTGTTTTATGAAACTTTTTGTCTTACCAAGTATATATGCAGCAATAATTAATATCAATGTTCCCTGAATATCAAACCATAGACCTAAAATCAGAAGCTGCAGCTGAAATAAATTTGATGATGGATCAATAAATTGCGGGAGAAAGGAAAGGAAGAAGATTGCGACTTTCGGATTTAGTGTATTTGTAATTATTCCCTGTTTTAATAATTTCCACTTGTTGATCGTTGGAAGATTGACCGTATCCTTTTCAAAAGCAGATTTGCTTATCAGAGCTTTTATCCCGAGGTAAATTAAATATCCTGCTCCTACGAATTTAATGATGCCGAACAGGAACGCTGACTCTGAAATTATAATTGAAAGTCCGAGTATGGCTGCGCCAATATGGATCGAACATCCGATGAATACTCCGATTGCAGAGTAGATACCTGCTTTCGTTCCCTGCGAAATGCTTCTTGACACAACATAGATCATGTCGTTACCGGGTGTGAGGTTAAGCAGCAAGGATGCTATGAAGAATAAATATAAATTTTGTGAGTCGAACATAATTATAAAAAGATTTTAAAATTAAGATTTTTTTGACAGCATTAAATCTGAAATTAATTTAAAATCAGCATCCGGAATTTCAAAAAATCCAAATCTGAACATATAGCCCCATTTGCTTTTATCTTTTATGAATGTGAGTTTTTCAATTAATGGTAAGATTGAAATTTCTTTGCACTTTTTGTAATTTATATTTCTTCTGAACGGATTAAAGCTTTCACTGATGCTTACCCGATGTATCTCATCATCAGCTGCTGTACCTATTGCTGTGAATGATTGACATTTAATATCGCTGTTTAAACTTTCTTTAGGTGAATAATAAATTAACCAGTCACCTCTACTCATTGTTTTGAGCGGAGCTTCTTTTCCGTGACCTGCCTGCCCGAAGCCACCTTCGACACCTTTTATTACATGGTCTTTTGATACAACTGCTACGAAGTATTTTGTACTTGTTGTCATATTTGATAAAGCTTGTTCGAACGTGACGTCACAAAAATTACTTTTAAAAATATTTTAAAACTTCAGATCTTCACACAGACATTTTTCGCTTCCGTAAAAAATCTCAAAGCTTCAACACCGCCTTCTCTGCCGATCCCTGAATTTTTCATTCCGCCGAAAGGTGTCCGAAGATCACGAAGCATCCAGCAGTTGATCCAGATTATTCCGGTTTTTATTTGTGCTGCAACTCGGTGAGCCCGGTTTAAATTTTCCGTCCATATGATCGATGCAAGTCCGTACTCCGTGCTGTTAGCCATCATCAAAACTTCCTCTTCCGTTTCGAACGGTATCAGTGTTACAACAGGTCCGAAGATCTCCTCCTGATTGGTTTTGCAGTTATAGGACAGACCTTCTATCACAGTTGGTTCAATGAACCACCCGTTTTTACATCTTCCCCCCGCATTAAATGCCTTTCCTCCGCACAAAATTTTTCCGCCTTCCTTTACAGCGAGATCAATGTAGTATAATATTTTATCATAATGCTGTTTTGAAACTATTGCTCCGAGGTCCGAGCTGTCTTCAAGCGGATCCCCAACCTTCAGCTTCTTTACTTTATCAACAAAGTCTATCTTAAATTTTTCATAAATGTTTTTCTCCACGAATATTCGCGAACCGCACAAACAAATTTCTCCCTGATTTCGGAAAGATGACTGAACAGTTGTCTCCAGCATTTTTTCGAAATCACAATCTGCAAAAATAATATTCGGATTCTTTCCTCCGAGTTCCAAAGAAAGTTTTTTGAACATTGGTGCGGCAATCTTT
>JBDTWU010000282.1:0-6025 GCA_040006535.1 bacterium
GGAACAATCCTGGGAATGAAAAAAAAGGAGATCGATAAAAAATTTGATGAAATAGTTTATTTTTCCGACGTTGAAAAATTCATTGACACGCAGGTAAAAAAATATTCCAGCGGAATGAGAATAAGACTTGCCTTTGCCGTAGCTGCAAATATACAAACTGAAATTATGATCATTGATGAAGTTCTGTCAATTGGTGATGCAGACTTTCAGAAAAAAAGCGTGGCAAAAATGATTCAGATTGCAAAACAGGGAACTGCTGTAATTTTAGTAACTCATAATATGGCGCCAATTCAGGCTATGTGTTCAAGATCCCTTCTTATTGAAAATGGAAGGCTGATCGGTGAGGGAAAGACCGATGATATTATAGCTCAGTATCTGGGTCAGGCATCTATTGATCAAACCTCTCAGAACTGGAAATTAGAGGAAGCTCCCCGCACTGATTTTATAAAGTTTACAAAAGCTGGAGTGCATCCTTTAAATAATAATTTTTCTGTGATCCGGCCCGGCGATCCTTTTGAATTTGAATTTGAATTTCATATATTATTTGAAGATGAAAAAAGCATCAATATAACTTTTCATTTGAATGACGAATATGAAAATCTCATTTTTGTAGGAAGCACTGCTATGACAAACAGAGAATATAAAACAGGAAAAGGATTTGTAAAAGCAAATTGCAGGATACCGGAGAATCTTTTAAATTCGGGGAAATACACGATATCGAAATTCTTTATAGTCGAAGGTATAAGTAAGGTTTTATATGAACATGATGATCTGCTCACTTTCGAAATTACTAATTCTCTTCTTGATAAGCATGACCGTGCAGGTACAATTGACGGTTTATTAAAACCAAAGCTGGATTGGGAAGTGTTTATGCCTGATTTTGTTGAAATATAACTTTAATATATTTCATTTTTTGAATTGATAATCTTTGTTACTTGATGGATAACACAAAATCCGGAACCATAACAGATATAAAGTCTATTGCTCAGAATACTAATGGTTTTTCTTCACGAATCACCAAAAAAATAATACCTGAAAAAACTCCTAACGATAAACCCTGGCCAAAAATTTCTATTGTAACTGTATCTTACAATATGAGAAATTACATTGAAGATACAATTCTTTCAGTAATATCACAGCAATATCCTAATCTTGAATATATTGTAATTGACGGCGGAAGCACAGACGGAACTGTGGATATTATAAAAAAATATGAAGCTTATATCACATATTGGATAAGTGAGCCGGATGACGGAATGTATGATGCTATTCAGAAAGGCTTCAACAAATCCAGCGGTGAGATTATGGCTTATATTAATTCCGATGACAAGTATCATTATAATTCACTTTTCTCAGCTGCCACGATTTTCTCTTCAATGGAGGATGTTGACTGGATCCTTGGAAGAGCTTCGTTTTATAATGATGAAGGCACTATTGTTGATGTTAAAGATCTGCAAAAATGGTCGAAGTTTAATTATTATCTGGGAAATTACCAGTGGATACAGCAGGAGTCAGTATTCTGGAGACGAAGGTTATGGCTTAAAGCCGGAGGAAAAATAAATACAAGTCTTAAGTATGCCGGAGACTATGAATTATGGCTGAGGTTCTTCAGGTTTTCTAAACTATATTCCACTGAAACTATCTTTGCCGGATTCAGATTCAGAACTAAAGACCAGCTCTCGCTGGAAAAACTTGATTCTTATATATATGAGGTCGGACAGGTTACTAACCTGAATAACCTTCCCCGTGAAGATAAATATGCGATTAAGAAATTAAATATTTTCCGGAAATACTTTTTTAAAATTCCATTGATCCGCCGTTTGAAATTTTTAAGAAGGAATTATGAAAGAACTTTCGATTATCCTCCGAAGATCGCCTACGATTTTATGCAAAGAAGATATTTTAAGCATTAATTTTATCTCTTTAATTATAATATAAATTGATCAACGTTACAAAGACCTTCCTTCCTCCCTTAGAAGAATATACGGAAAAATTAAAACAGATCTGGGAAACACAATGGGTTACCAATCAGGGACCTTTGACTGTAGAGCTGGAAGACAAGCTTAAGGAATATCTTGGTGTAAAGAATCTTTTACTTGTTACTAACGGAACAATAGCGCTTCAGATTGCTATCAAAGTTCTCGGGCTTAAAGGAGAAATAATCACCACACCTTATTCTTATGTCGCTACAACAGCCTCCATTCTATGGGAAAACTGCACTCCGGTATTCTGTGACATCGAAGATAAAACGTTTTGTATTAATGCTGAGATGATCGAGGAAAAAATTTCGTCAGACACTTCTGCAATTCTTGCAACTCATGTCTACGGATTACCATGCAATGTCCATAAGATCCGGGAAATTGCTGATAAACATAATCTTAAGGTAATATATGATGGTGCACATGCCTTCGATGTTAAGCTGAACGGCAATTCAATTTTTAATTTTGGTGATATTTCTACAATTAGTTTTCATGCTACTAAATTATTCCACACCATTGAAGGAGGCGCAATGATCACTGATGATGACAGCCTTGCTGAGAAAATTTTTCTCTACCGTGCTTTTGGACATCTTGATGATGAATATTTTACAATTGGTATAAACGGCAGAACGTCAGAATTTCATGCTGCAATGGGGCTGTGCAACCTTCCAAGGGTGGTTGAGTTTATTAAAAAAAGAAAAGATATAAATGTGCAGTATAAAAAATTCCTTAAAGGCCTTCTCTTGAAATATCCTTTAATCCCTGAAAACATTGAATACAATTATTCTTACTTCCCTGTAATCTTTCCTTCCGAAGAAAAGATGTCTGAAGCAAAAAAAAGTCTTGCTGAAAAAAACATTAATTCCCGAAGATACTTTTATCCTTCATTAAATAATCTTCCGTATGTAGTTCATCAAAGCTGTCCTGTTTCCGAAGATATTGCTAAAAAAGTTTTGTGCCTTCCCGTCTATCATACAATAACAACGGAAGAAATTGAAATGATATCTGAAATCCTAAAGCAAAATATTAATTAAGTGATCAGGTTTTAATCAATTGCATTAATCAGTATTTTTCGCAGGACGGATAAAATGCAGTATTAGATTTTAGTCAAAACTAATCATTTCAGAATTTAACTCCGGAATTTTTTCTTTAATTTCATCCGGCTTGCAGTATAATGAATCATTAATAATCAGATTTAATCTCCAAAATGTATTATAGAGTTTACCGGGGAGAATTTTCTCAAACAAATAACTTTTTTGGACTGTCAAATTCAAGCCGCTCCATAAGATAGCCGGAAGCTTTACCGGCCTGTATTCAATATTTAATTTCCTGTGCAATACCAAAGATATTTCAGCAAGTGTTAATCCTTCATGAGAAAGAACAAAGATCCGAAATGATTTATCCGGTTTGGTTTTCGCAAAGTATGTTATTATCTGAGCTACATTATTAACATGTATCAGGCTTGTCCGGCCCGGCCAGTTTAATCTGGGAATAAAAGATTTTCCGGAGATCAGTTTATTCATAGCATCAAATAAACCATTCTTTCGTGTCCCTTCACCCCAGACTGTTGCCAGTCTGAGCACTGTAACATTAAAACCATATCGTGCGGAAAAATCTTTTAAAATATCTTCGGCTCTGATCTTAGACCTTCCATATTCATTTGAAGGAACGGTTTTGGTATTCTCATCAATATTTTTATCAAGATCTTTCCTTCCTGAATAAACTGCGGCTGTAGAAGTAAATATAAAATTTATATTTTCCTGCAGAGGAGATAAAGCATTCATTAAATTTTTTGTGCCGGTGTCGTTACATGAATGATCAGCATCTCCTGACTCTGTGCTTGCCGCCAGGTGAATTATTAGTTTTGGATCTTTGGGTAAATTATCCAAACCTCTTCCTGATGGCAGATCAATTTCTTTTGTTATTACATTTAATTCTTTTAATATTTTTCTTCCCGAAATTTCAAGCTCATCTGTGTTCCTGACATCATCTTTAATCAGACAAAGAATCTTTTCCACCGGATAATAAAGAAGCATTTCCCTGATTAATCTCCTGCCTATAAAGCCTGTCGCTCCAGTTATAATAATTTCCTGCATGATTAAATTTTTATTATTAGACTGACATCTCAGATTTAAGATTTAAATAAATTCTTATTTCTGAATGTTATTCCAGATGCTGAGGCGTAAAGGACCGAATCTGATATGGGGGGAAAGACCTTTTACAAATCAATCCTGAGTAATCTATAATTAAAAATCATTTCAGTTTATTCTAAAGTAATTTCATAAATAACATCTCTGTCATATCCTGAAAAGATTTTTTTATAATAAGCATTCGGCTTATTGGTCAGCTCTTTTACTTTAGTTATAAATTGTATTGCTACTTCATCAGTAACTCCCTGGAAAATAAATTTATTTGCTTTAATTAATTTTGTTTTTATAGATTCAATATCACTATTGTTATAAAAATTATTATCCCATCTGTTATAATAAAAATTATCCGGATGCATTTCTTTAAGAATATCCATGTATGCTTTATTCTGAGTTCCGCCGAAAAAACTTCCCAAAAATAAAGCAAATTCCTTGCTGGAACATTCGTAACTGCTTACGACTATTGATTTACTATAATTTTCCTCCAGGCTTTTTGTAATTTTGCGCTCCTCATTTCTATTGCTGGTGATATACTTCCTTTGTTTATATATTGTCCTTATCTGTAAAACTCCAATAAATATTATTAACACACTGATGACAGCATAGTAGTATTTTCTTTTATTTTTAATCTTAAAAAAATCCGGGTAAAGTGAAAATATTACAGAGTTAACAATAAACAGGCTCAGAATGCTGAACATGTAGGTCGGTATCATATAGTATATAGCAAAATGTTTGGCAACCGTGAAGATCTGAAGTGACATTGCAATCAGAATTCCGCAAAGTAAATTGAAATATTTATGAGATCGTATGCGGGATTTATACTTAGCTGATAACTGCATGATAAAAATAATCAACAATGAAATATATGAAACACTGAAAACCAAACTATGGGAAAAAATAGATTTCACATTATCAAGGTAAACAGAAGTTTGGACAAAATCTTCATTGCCTGTTCCATACCTTCCGCTGTGAATTATAATATCTTTTACCCAGACTGAAAATCCTTCTGCATTCTCAGCTGAGAAGGCGGGATAAACAATTATGAAGAATGCAAGAATTGAGATTCCTATGAACAATATCTTGAACTTCATTTGCCTTATTAGCAAAAAAGGAATTACTAGTACAGGAAAGAAGGAAATCTTTGTTGCCATTCCCAATCCGCATAATATCCCGAAGATGATAGAATAAAACAGTAAATTTTTTTCACTCCGGGTTTTATTAATGTAAAATAATATTGCGGTTATCAGCAGCAATACCGTAAATACCAGAATAGGTTCTACTGATACATTCGTCAACTGGAAATAAATATCCTCTGAGTAAAAAGCAAAAGGTGTCAATTGCAGAAATAAAGCAGAATAGATATTACCTAATTTTCTGTATGCAGTGATCCCCAATATAAAAATAGCAATTGAATTCAATAATAAAAAAACCTGAAAAATTACGATCAGATAATATTCCGCGTTATTTAAAACGTCTCTGACAAGATCTGTATTTCCCGCTTCTAATGAATGAGCAATTAGTATGACAACTGCTCCAATTTCCTGAACGGGCGTTCCCGGATGTGCAATTAAACCAACACCATAGCCATTAAACTGGGATAAATTAAGAGAATTTGTTAGATAGGGATATGAAGGATCATAATTTCTGCCAAGATAATATTCCCCAACCGCATCCTTATATTTTTGTAATCCAATAAAGAAAAACAGAGGAAGGACAGCCAAAACAATTAAGGGAATAATTTTTTTCAATATCTCTTGAAGATTAATATTTTTTTGTCAGAAAAATAGTTTAATAAAAAGTGTGTTTCAATTCCTAAAGACACATTGAAATCATAATTGCTTCCCCTTTTAATTCCCGCCTTTAGAGATTGTCTCAAAACTACAAAAATATTTTTTCGAC
>JBDTWU010000283.1:0-3853 GCA_040006535.1 bacterium
TCTTTTACATATAATTTTAGCAAAGGAATATTTATTATTGCACTTTAAAATTAAAATGGCTGATGCAGATAGGAGAGTATAAGCTTTATCCGGTCCAGACAGGCTTATTTAAGCTGGATGGGGGAGCAATGTTCGGCGTTGTACCGAAAAATTTATGGCAGAAAACAAATCCTTCCGATGAGCAGAACAGAATCGATATGTGTACCCGGGCATTATTCCTGGATAATGGGAAAAGAAAAATTTTAATTGACACAGGTATCGGATATAAGCTTTCGGAAAAAATAAATAAAATCTATGATGTCGATTTTTCAGAGTATACTTTAGAAAAAAGTCTTAAGCAATTAAATCTGGGAAAGGAAGATATTACCGATGTTGTATTAACTCACCTTCACTTTGATCACGCAGGCGGTAGTACTTATTATGATGCTGAAAGAAATTTAAAACCTTCTTTTCCAAATGCAGTCTATCATGTTCAGAGAAAGCAGTATGAGTGGGCATTAAATCCATCGGAAAGAGACAGGGCAAGTTTTTTTCCGGAAAATTATAAACCGCTTGAGAATAATAAAGTTCTTAATCTTATAAACGGGGAATTTAAGTTAGACGAAGCAATATCTTTGCTCCCGGTAAACGGGCATACAAGCCACATGCAATTAATCAAAATCTCAGACGGGGAAAATACTTTATTATATACAGCAGATCTGATTCCAACTGCCGGGCATGTCCCTGCAGCCTACATAATGGGCTATGATCTGTTTCCTTTGACAACGCTTGAGGAGAAACATAAATATCTGAAAGACATCAGCGATAATAACTGGACCGTTTTTTTTGAACATGATCCTCACAACGAATGTGCAAAGTTAGGATATAACGAAAAAGGATTTTTTATTTCAGATCGGTTAAAGTTTACTGACATTTAAGAACAATAATAATTATGTTTATAGTTAATATTAAATAGGCTTGTTAAATTTTAGTTAAGTAAGAGTAAGAATATCAAATTACATTTTATAATTTTATTCACAATAATAAAAGCTTTTAAAATATAATTAATGTCACCTGTATTTATTATTTGTTTTATCTTATTATATTTCTCGATACTGTTAACGATCTCCTGGTATACAAGCCGGAATGCAACAAATCAGTCGTATTACATTGGCAATAAACAATCACCCTGGTTTATAGTCGCCTTCGGTATGATCGGGGATTCACTCTCCGGTGTTACATTCATATCTATTCCGGGAACAGTCTCAAAGGATCAATTCTCATACATGCAGATCGTGATGGGATACCTGATAGGATATATTGTCATTGCAAAAGTTTTACTTCCGTTATATTACAGACTAAATTTAACTTCGATCTATTCTTACCTCGGACAAAGACTCGGACCTAATTCCGAAAAGAGCGGATCATTTTTCTTTCTGATCTCAAGATTGATCGGCGCAGCTTTCAGGCTGTATATTTCCACAGCTGTGCTGCAGATTTTTATTTTTGATCAATGGGGTATTCCATTTTTTGTAACTGCTTCCATAGTGATTGGTCTGATTCTGCTTTATACTTACAGAGGCGGAATTAAAACATTAGTTTGGACTGATTCAGTGCAGTCAGGGTTTTTACTGATGGGAGTAATTTTATCGATTGTTGTAATTTCAAATTCACTGAATTTAGGATTGTCGGACATAATCACTACAATTAAAGATTCCCCTTACTCAAAAATATTTTTCTGGGACTGGCATGAAAAGAATTTTTTTTTAAAGCAGTTCCTGAGCGGTGTGTTCATTGCAATTGTTATGACTGGACTGGATCAGAATATGATGCAGAAAAATCTGAGCATACGCACACTGCCTGAAGCACAAAAAAATGTTTATTGGTTTAGTGCAATATTAGTTTTTGTAAATTTATTTTTTGTAGCTCTTGGCGCATTATTATATACATACGCTACTGTTAAAGGAGTAGCAATTCCCGCTAAGACCGATGAATTATTTCCATTGCTTGCCTTGAATCACCTTGGCGGCTTTGCAGCTATTGTTTTCATTTTAGGCATTACTGCTGCTACATTCTCCAGCGCAGATTCTGTACTTACTACTTTAACGACATCATTCTGCATCGACTTCCTAAAAATGAACAGTAAAGCAGAGAGTACCAAGCAGAAAAATACAAGACACGTTATTCATATATCATTTGCAGTATTGCTGCTGCTTGTTATTGTTGCATTCCGGGAAATTAATAATGATGCAGTGATCAATACAGTATTCAAAGTTGCCGGTTACACATACGGACCTTTACTGGGTTTATTTGCATTCGGACTATTTAACAATATTTCTATCCGCGATAGATACGTTCCGGTAGTATGTGTTCTATCTCCAATTATTTCCTACCTGCTGGATGCGAATTCAATTACACTTTTTAACGGCTACAAATTCGGATTTGAATTATTGCTTCTTAACGGATTTATAACCTTTGCAGGGCTGCTTCTTTTAAAGAATGGTAAGAACAGTGAGAAAGATATTATAAGGATCGAAAGTGATATCGAATCAAAAGTTGAAATGAGTTAACCCATCAAAAAATGTAACACAGATTTATAACGTACCGGTTTTGTTATTAATAAAATAAATAAAGAAAAAATAATTTTTAACTGATCTTTTTTTTAACGGGTTTCATTTATTGCATTGATCAAATCCTTTGTATTCCCCGTTGGACTGTTCAGATATAGTCCTCCTTTATTAATCATTTTAAATTTAATTTCTTTTTGTTAGTTTTGTATAAATAATTTTAAAACTAAATATTAAGGAGCAGCAAAATGAAGAAAATTAATTTGATCCTAGTCCTTTCTATACTTTTCATTACAGGTAATATTTTTGCGCAGGGAATGATGCCTCCGACTCCGATTAAATCTGCATTTTTAGAGGCCTCTTTAGGAACCTGGGTTTCTGAACCTTATCAAATGATGGGAAATACTATGTCAGATGAGATCACTCACAAAATGATCCTTAACGGACAGTTTATGGAAATTGATGTAAGAGGTAAGTCCGATAACGGTTTTGTTTATGAGGGGATGGGAATTATCTCACCTTCCTCCGAAAATTCTATCACCGGAACATTTTATGATATTTTTGGAAAGGGTGGAATTATGACTTATACCGGCACTGAAAAAGGTTCAAATATTTATCTGCTGGGAACAAGTAATTGGGGAACAGAATCAAGGGATATTACAATAGACGGTAATACAATGATCCATACTGTAACAATGAATATGAAGGATGCAAATGGAAAAGAAATGGCTCCCCAGACTGCTGTCATTAAGTATCATAAAAAATAATTTCGATAGCTGATTTAATATCGGATTATAGTTTTCATTAGAAAAGCCGGTTTTCAATTTGAACATTCATTGGTAAATAACAATGAATGTTTTTTATTAAATTATCAGGACAATAATTCCGCCTATGATCAGCAAAGTTCCTGCAATTGCTTTTAATGTTACCGGTTCATTTAAAAAAACGAACGCCAGTACAATAGTCAAAGCAACACTTAATTTATCGATAGGAGCAATTATTGATAATGGACCTTCCTGCAAAGCCTTGAAATAAAATATCCAGGACAGGCCGGTCATCAAACCTGAGATAAACAGAAATAGAATATTTTTTTTAGATATCATTGCGATACCTTCATGCTCACCCCGGAAAAAAACAATTCCCCAGATGAGAAATAAAACTACGATGGTTCTTATTGCAGTTGCCAGATTTGAATTGACATCCTTCACGCCAATCTTCGCAAAGATTGCGGTAAGAGAAGCGAATACAGCTGAGAGAATTGCGTAAAGTATCCACATTATTGATCTTTTAAGTTTAAAAGTTTAAAA
>JBDTWU010000284.1:0-2528 GCA_040006535.1 bacterium
CCATTTTTTCGCCGCGGGCGATTTTTTTTTGTTACTTTCTTTTGATCGTTCAAAAAGAAAGTAAGCCAAGCACTGCATGATTTTATTATTAAACCAATCGTATTGGACGGATGTGGTATAAGAGACTATAAAAGGTTAATTTTAAACAAGCTGTCTAATTTGGTTTTCTGAATTCGAAGGTTTTTGAGTCTTTCATTGATTGCTTCCCTTTCGTAAGTGGATATATTAGTGTCTTCATAATCTGTTTCTTTTACAGGTGAAAACAGGTCAATGAATTTTTCCCTGCCTTTGCTATCCTCAACAGAAATTTTTCCCTGTGATTCACATTCTAATGTTACAATTTGTCCATTTTGAAAATCTTTAATTATACTTTTTATGGCTATGGTATTGTCAGTGCCGATTTCTTTGCTTAAATAAATATCCGGCTCAATATGTTTAGTCACCTTAGCAGAAATTATGAAGGTATTTCTGTTTCGCGGAATAATAGTCCTTCCCAAAGCTTTATCCTGCTCGCTGATCTCTCTGTCTATATCATTCAGTTTTACTATCGAAGAAATCTTTTTATTGAGCAATGAAATGTTTGACTCAAGTAAAATCGATTCCTTGGCAAAATTTGTATTCGGAAAAGTGGAGACGATCAGCTTTGCATTGTTTAGCTCGTTCAATGCTTCACTGTATTTTGATAGTGAATTGAATTTTTTTGCGCCTGAGACTTTTGATCTGTAATCCTTGTAAGCAACATTATATATATTGTTGTACAGTATCTTTGCCTCCTGCGTATCCAACGAATTATAAATTCTTCCGTAATATTTCAATGCCAGCTTCCAGTCATCTTCATAAACGCCTTTAGCGATTTGAAATGAATACTCGTTGATCCTTCCAAGCGCTTTATTCTTGTTTTTTCCGTTCGAATACCCCCTGAGAAAGTTTTCATATTTACTGATCATCTTTTCCATAGAAGCAATGTCTGCTGCATTGTCCTGGCTTACAAGCTCCGAAAAATCCCGGTCCTCTTTTAATACAAAAGTATAATATCCCAGATATCCGATCGCCGAGATTATTGCAATAATTAATATTATGATTAATATATTCTGGTAAATTCTTCTCCTGTTTTGCTCAGGAATTTTTTCCTTTGATATTTCAAGTCTTGTGCTTACAAAAGTTGTCTCAATATCATCGGCATATTTTAAAACATTTTTATAATAAACCTCCGCAGCTTTATAATCTTTTTTATTAAATGCATCATCACCGCTTGTCATCAGATTTATTTTATTGTTGACAAGAGCTACAGCTTTATTATATAAATTTTTTAATTCGGGATTTCTCCTGTCAATTTTTAACAGCTGCTTCGATTCAAATATTGCCTCGGCAAACTGGTTTCTGTTTATAAGATATTCTATGTTTATCATATTCTCCCTGATGCTCATGATTTCATCATCCTCTTTTATCTTCTCACCGCACCCATAGACTGCACATCCTTTATTTTCAACCCAGCAGTCATTATGATATGGTGAATTACAGGAAGGACAATAAAACGTTTCAGTCTCATTTTTTATGTGAGTCTGGCAAAAGTTGCAGGTGTTTTTTGATATTTTATAAATGCTTTCTTCCAAATGTCAGCAATATAGATTTTCAAAAATACACGGAAGATAATTTTACAAGGAATGAAATTCCAAGTAAGATCAGAAATATACCTGTCGATATATTCAACTTGTTTATGACACTTGGTTTAATTTTCGATGAATTCTTTGATATGAATTTTGTCATAAGATAAAACCAGAAAGATGTACCGGCTAAAACACCGGTGCCGAGAAGCACACCCGTAAGCCAGCTTGAATCAATTAATCTGTAGCTCTTTAAATATCCAATCGTCGCAAACCATGTTGCAGGTAAAGTCACTGAAGATAAGCACATCACTACACCGATCAGGAAACTGCCCTTTACATCACTATGAGCATCCACTACTTTTGTATGCAGAAGCTTTTCCGTTTTCTTAAAAACATTCTCCACGGTCGCAAGTTTCTTGTTAAATTTCTCATCCTTAATTTTATTCTTGTCAGGATCCGGGATTTCACTCTTTGTCCTCATGATCTTGATTCCGTAAAATATTACAACTACACAACCTGCAAATGCAAGAAACAGCTTGATGTTGTCTTCATTTGAGAGAAATAATTGATTTACTGAGTCCGGGAGGAAAGAAATAATTGCGGAAACTCCTCCGTACGCGATCAGAATGTATATCATGTCCATAAAACCTGCACCGACTCCTATAGCAACTCCGTTCCTAACCTGATTTTTTAAACCGCGGTCTATAATTGCAAAATATGTGGGACCCAGTGGCGGCATTGAGAAAATAAATCCTATTGCAAAGCCGACGATTAAACCTATTATCAAATATATTTTTTTTATCTAAATTAGTTAATCAGAAAAGCATTTTCAATTTAAATGAATAAAGTTTATTTATTCGCTATGTACACGACAAAAAATAGGAACGCTGATGACGCTGATTATGCAGATAATCGCTAATT
>JBDTWU010000285.1:0-4953 GCA_040006535.1 bacterium
ATTATGTTTATATAAAATAAATTCTGAAGGTGCAATCGCTTATCTGGATCTTGCAAACGAGATTTTACAAAAGAATTTAAACAAAGAAATTGAACCGGCATAATATATGAAAGAGTTTCCAAAAAATTTTGACTATCATTCTTCAGAATTAAAATGGCAGAAGTTCTGGGAAGATAATAAATTGTATGAATCACACCCAAATCCGGCCAAGCCTAAATATTCAGTAGTCATACCTCCGCCTAATGTTACCGGGATTTTGCATTTCGGCCATATGCTGAACAATACCATTCAGGATATTTTATGCAGACGGAAACGTATGCAGGGATTTGAAGTATGCTGGGTGCCCGGAATGGATCATGCCAGCATTTCAACAGAAATGATGGTTGATAAGCAGTTGAGAAAAGAAGGGAAAACCAAATTTGATATCGGCAGGGAGGGATTTATAAACTTAGCATGGCAATGGAAAGAAGAAAATGGTGGAATTATATTAAAGCAGCTGAGGAAACTTGGTGCTTCACTGGATTGGTCAAAGGAAAGATTTACTCTCGATGAAGGCTTGTCGTTAAATGTGAGAAAGGTTTTCGTTGATCTATATAAAAAGCAATTGATCTACAGAGGCAACAGGATTGTGAACTGGGATCCGGTTGCTCAAACAGCAGTAAGTGATGATGAGATTTTTTATGAAGAACGAAAGGACAAACTCTATTTTATAAAGTATCAATTGGAAAATTCAGAAGAATTCATTTCAATTGCGACCACAAGACCTGAAACAATTTTTGGAGACACTGCAGTCGCAGTAAATCCTGATGATTTGCGATATAACAAATTTAAAAATAAGAAAGTTAAGATACCGTTAGACAATAAGTTAATACCGGTAATTGAAGACGATTATGTTGATATGGAATTTGGAACGGGAGCATTAAAGATAACACCGGCACACGATTTAAATGATTTTGAAGTCGGTCAGCGACATAATCTGGAAGCGATAACAGTTTTGACTAAAGATTCAAAGTTGAATGAATATGCCGGCGAGTTTCAGGGTTTAGATATTTCCGAAGCAAGAAAAAGAATAATTCAAAAACTGAATGAATGCGAATTATTAATACAGGTTGAAGATCATACACACAATATTGCGTTATCCGATAAAACAAAAGCAGTCATCGAGCCATTTCTGTCAGAACAGTGGTTTGTAAAAATGAAAAAACTTTCAGAGCCGGCGATAGAAGCTGTAAAGTCCGGCGAAATAAAATTTTATCCTGAACGTTACACCAAAGTATATTATCATTGGATGAATAATATCCATGATTGGTGTATTTCAAGACAGCTGTGGTTTGGGCATCAGATTCCTATCTGGTATCATAAGCAAAACGGGGAAATTTATTGTGAGGTTGAACCACCGGAAGATTTGGAAAACTGGAGACAGGATGAAGATATACTGGACACATGGTTTTCCTCCTGGCTTTGGCCTTTAAGTCTTTTCGGCTGGGAGAATAGTGAGAATGACAAAATAAATGAAAATTTAAATTATTATTATCCCACTGATTTTTTATCTACAGGTCCTGATATAATTTTTTTGTGGGTTGCCAGAATGATCATGGCAGGTCTGGAGTACACAGGTAGAATTCCTTTTAAGGAAGTTTATTTTCATTCTATCATAAGAGACAGCAAGGGAATAAAAATGTCAAAGACACTTGGCAATTATTCCGATGCTTTGGAACTGATGGATAAATACGGAACTGATGCAATGAGATTTACAATTGTTTATCTTGCACCGCTGGGAAGCGACGTCTTTTTTGAGGAAGATAAAACTCAGATCGGAAGAAACTTTGTGACAAAGCTATGGAATGCAGGAAGATTTCTAATGATGATGAGGGATAAGGTTATTGAAGAAACTAAAGATGTCCCTCAATCGCCTTATATAAATGATCTGATAGACTCATGGATAGCGAGCAGATATAATTCTGTATTAAGAGATGCAGATAAATTTTTAACAGAATACAAGCTCAATGACTTTACAAAAACATTGTATAATTTTGTCTGGAATGATTTCTGTGACTGGTATATTGAATTAATGAAGATCAAAATAAATGAACAGCCATCAAATGCATACAGAATAATTAATGATGCTGTAAATTATTATGACAATATTTTAAAAATACTGCATCCTGTAATACCATATGTAACCGAAGAACTCTGGCACAATATTGAAGAGGGGAGAGATGAAATCAGTATTTCATTTGAAATTATTTCGGCAGCTGATGAAACTAAAATAAATAAAGCTGTTGAAGATGATTTTGAATCTGTAAAAGAAATAGTTGCTTCCATCAGGAATTTAAAAAAATATAATGATATTCCTCCGTCTGATAAATCCGATGTTTTGATTAATGCCTCAACTTACAAAGGTAAAAAATTAATTGAACAGTTCTGCAATTACATTAAAAGATTATGTAATCTTGAAACATTAGAACTGGTAGAGAGTTTTGACAGAGGAGAAGAGTATGCAAGCTCAGTAATTAATAATATGGAAATATATTTGTCGCTGGATGGAAGCATAAATTCACAAAGACATCTTGAAAAAATAAATAAGGAAGCAGAAAATCTTAAACAATATTTAACGACATTAGATAAAAAACTTACGAATGAAAATTTTCTGAGAAAAGCTTCCAATGAAGTGGTAGATATAGAAAAACAAAAGCAATCTGAAGCCAAAGAAAAATTAGATAAGCTGGAGAAAATGATCTATAAAAAATCCTAATCGTATAAAGTTGTTTTACCTAAAGCAGAAATTATAAGCTCTGTAGCAAGGGAAGCTGTTCTGTTTTCTGTGTCTAATATTGGATTTACTTCGAGGACCTCAAGAGAGCTCATGCACCCGCAATCCGCAACCATTTCCATAAGCAGCTGGGATTCACGATAAGTCAAACCCCCTGAAACAGGAGTTCCAACTCCTTTTGCATATTCGGGGTCGATGCCATCCATATCGAAACTAATGTGAATATGATCCACTCTTTGTTTAAAGTCATTCAGTATTTTAGCAATAATTCGATGAATACCTATTTTATCAATCTCAGTCATCGTATATACAGTCAGGTTATTTTTCTTAATTGTTTGCGCTTCCTGATAATCAACATCTCTGATTCCAATCATAGCAATGTTTTCAATTTTCACTTTTGGTGAAAAACCGTTAAGATGTGTAAGTCTTTTGTGACCAAGACCTAAGGCTATTGCTAATGGCATTCCATGAATATTTCCTGATGGAGTGGTTTCCTCTGTATTCATATCCGCGTGTGCATCAATCCAGATAATTCCCAAAGTCTTTTTCCGTTTTTTGCAGTATGCCGATATTCCTGCGATCGTACCTATTGCTGTAGCGTGATCACCACCGATTATCAAAGGGAAATAATTTTTATTCATGAGAGTTTCGACTTTTCTGGCAAGTATTTTTGATGTCTTTTCAATTTCCGGAAGATATTTTAGCTTGGTATTACTAACCCGTTGTGTCTCGAGAATCTGCACATCAATATCACCAAAATCAGTTACGTTATATCCCAGCTTCTCAAGCTTCTCCTCCAAATTTGCATAGCGTATAGCAGATGGTCCCATATCCACACCTCTACGGTCCGCACCAAGATCCATAGGAAATCCAATGAGACCAATCCTCTTACTTATTTTTTTATTTTTTCCGATCATAAGTAAGAATATACAAAACGCCTAATTAAATATTAAGGAAGTTTATGGAAGCTATTGTATGTTTAATTGCAAAGGTATATTTTATATAAAAATTTCTTATTTTAATTTGAATTTATCTGAGTTTAAACATGTAACGCAGGTAAGAGTTAGAACATTTGAAGTCGATTCACAGGGGATAGTGCATAATTTAATTTATCTAAAATATTTTGAAATTGGAAGAGTCGAATACCGTAGAAACCTGGGATATACCATGCTTCCTTCCGGAATTTTTAATGACGGTTTAAAAGTTGTAGTTGTTCACAACGAGATTGATTATAATAATTTTTCATTCCTCGATGATTTGTTAAATGTATATACAAGAATTTCCTGGATAAAGAATTCAAGCTTTTGTTTTGAACACATCATAGAAAACAATTTATCAAAAAATAATATCTGCGAAGGGAAGGGAATTTTAGTCAATATTAATTCAAACAATATCCCCGAGACCTTAAGCAATAAATTTGTAGAAGAAATCAAATATTTTGAAAATAATTTACAATTAATTAAATGATAAACCGAATAAAGAAACTTTTTTTTTCAACGGCTGTTATTGCTGCCTTGTATCTCTTTTTAATATACTTACAATCATGCAAGCAGGATTTTGTGAATAATCCAAACGGAGCAGTTGAGTTTCCTTCCGAAATAGAATCAATATTTAATACACCTTATAATACGATCAACGGAAATAGTTTTACATGCTCAACACCGTCATGTCATGCCAGCGGCAATAATTCGGGCGGAATGGATCTTGTAGACTGGCAAAAAGCTATGCAGGGGTCGGATAACGGAACTATGATCATTCCTTATAATGGATTCTGGTCTCATATCATTTCTTACTTGAATAAAGATACAAGCAGCGGGAAGCCGCCTTCAGCTTACATTGACCCCAATTCAATATTTTATGAAATACATAAAATTGATCCTCAGAAGGTCACAACTATTTTGAACTGGATTAATGATGGTGCAAAAAGTAAAGACGGACAAGTTGCATTTACAAATATTTCGAACACCGATAAAGGATTTATTACAAATCAGGCAGCTGATCTTGTTGCTGTTGTTAAGCCGGGGACAAAGCAGGTAATCAGGTTGGTACATGTCGGAGGAATAGGTTCTTCGTTAAATACCCCTCACTATATTAAGATCAGTCCTGATAATAAATATTTTTTTATCAGCTTAATCGGTGCCGGATATTTACAAAAATATGACGTAAATACTTATGCACAG
>JBDTWU010000286.1:0-4081 GCA_040006535.1 bacterium
AAATATTCATATATCTTTTCCCACGAAGATTTATTGAAACAATATTCCGGCAGGTCTCCTGGCTTAAAAGCTGTTTCCGGATCGCCTTCCCATTCTAATTAATGAGCAGTGGATTATTATCCGGTCTTCTTTATTACAGTTGCGGGGACAGTTACGGATTTACACCGTATTCCCTATTAATCCCTATAAATTTAGGAACCAAAATATTTTTTTTATAAAGAACTATACAAAATTAAGTATAATAAATATAAATCTCAAGTTGCTGGATTCAATTGGATTCAATATGAGGAGTTTAATTTAGTTTGGTAAGGTTTACACTGTTAAAAATGTACAGGCGTACTGATTATATACTTTACTTGCTTAACTTACTTAACTTTACTTACTTAACTTACTTAACAAATTGCTTAACTGCATTGCTATGTGTTTCACTCTTCTCAAATACAAATTCATCTTTACCCGGATTATAAAATTTCTGTATCAGCAGATTTTTCATTACACCATTTTCCTCATAGCTTAGCAAATATATTGAAGAAGAAACCCTGTCCAGTGTAACTTTATCTGACTTTGACACCATCGGATAGATCTGTTCTTCCAGATATAGCTGCAGTTCATCATCTCCGTCATCACCTATTATATTCTGAACCAATGCACTGCTGAATGCTTCTTCAATAGTCATAGTCGTATCAGTTTCTGCTTCATCCTGCTGTACGTCTGTCTTTGGGGTTGTTACTTTCTCCTTCAACGGAATCTCTTTATTACATGAATTCAGGGCCATTGAAATTATTATTATGAAGAGTAGCCTGAACATTAATTTATCTTTTAAATTTCTTGTTAATTATTATATTCAATACTCAATACTTTATTACTCCCATTTCTCTACCTATCTCACAGAATAATTCAAGAATTCTGTCAAGATGTTTGTCTTCATGAGTTGCCATAAAAGAAGTTCTCAGCATTGCCATTCCCACAGGGACGCCCGGTGAAATAAATGCATTCACAAAAACTCCCGCATCAAATAATTTTCTCCAAAACTGGAATACAACATCGTCTTCTCCCAGTACAACCGGGACAATCGCAGTCCTGCTGTCAATAACTTTAAATCCCATTTCCTTAAAACCCTTTCTCATTTTCTCGGCATTAGCAATCAGGTTTGTAATTCTTTCCGGCTCAGCTTTTAAAATTTCCAATGCAGCATCAGCGGCTGCTACGGAAGCCGGTGTCGGAGATGCAGAAAATATTAAGGCCGGTGAATGATGCTTTAAATAATTAATCACTCTTCTCTCACCTCCCACAAATCCTCCGAGTGATGCAAATGTTTTTGAAAATGTACCCATAACCAAATCGACTTCATCTACTAATCCGAATTCAGATGGAGTTCCTCTACCGCCTTTTCCTATTACTCCTGTTGAATGAGCATCATCAATTAAAATTTTTGCATTATATTTTTTACATAGCTCAACAAGCTTAGGCAATTCAACAATTTCTCCTGTTGTGGAAAATACCCCGTCCGACGCAACTAATTTTGCAGCATCCAAAGGTATGGACTTCAACACTCTTTCGAGATCATTCATGTCATTGTGCTTGTATCTCTTAAACTCAGCGAATCCGCCCTTTCCCATCATATTGGCTGCCAGAATGCATGCGTGGTTGTCTTTATCAGAAATCATATAATCACCCTTTGAGCAAAGTGTTGGTATTATTCCCTGCGCGGTCTGATAACCAGTGGAAAAAAGTAAAACTGATTCCTTACCAAGAAAATCAGCAAGCTTTTCTTCAAGCTTTATGTGGAGATCAAGTGTTCCGGTTAAATATCTGGAACCTGAACAGCCTGTACCGTATTTTTTAACAGCATCAATTGCTGCTTCTCTTACTTTTGGATGTGCTGTAAGTCCTAAATAATTATTGGATCCTGCCATAATGATATCACGGCCTTCGATCTTAACGACCGGACCTTCGTTTGCTTCAATTGCTCTGAAATATGGATAGATACCTGCAGCTTTAACTTCATCAGCTCTTGTGTAATTAGAGCATTTCTCAAATAAATCCATTTATACCCCTGATTAATTTATCAATTTATTTTTTCAAAGATGATTTTTGAACATAGAAAATACTAATTAAAATTTTTAACTTCTATTTATTAAGAAATGCAATTAAACTTTAGTCAACAGCATCTTTCTGCCGTTGAGTTGCTATTCTGAGAATGGCATGAATTAATATTTATTTTGTAACTGGTAAAAGGAAAAGTTTGAAGTTCAAAAAAATTAGGCATCAATGAAATCTTCTCTTACCCGCTCAATTTGTAGTTACCCATGTTCTACCAATTAAATAGAAATTAAAAAATTTGAAAGCTTTAGTTACAGGCGCAACAGGATTTGTCGGCAGCCACCTTGTTGACAAGCTTCTGGAGAAAAATTATGAAGTTTATTGTATGAAGAGAAAAACTTCCTCTACTAAATGGCTTGATGGAAAAAATGTAAGATATGTTGACGGTGATATGTTCTCCAATGAAGTCCTTGAAAAAGTTATTAAAGATATGGATTATGTATTTCATGTCGCGGGGGTTGTGAAAGCAAAAACAAAAGACGGATTTTTTCATGGCAATTATGAAGCAACAAAAAATCTTCTGGAGATCACATATAAAGTTAGTCCCGGTATAAAAAAATTTATATTTGTATCTTCACAGGCGGCAGGCGGTCCTACACGAACTGAAAAGCCGGTTGATGAAAATACAGAAAATAAGCCTATCACAACTTACGGAGTTTCCAAGCTTAGAGCAGAACAGGAAGTTGAGAAATATAAAGATAAATTTCCTATAACAATTATCCGCCCTCCGGCTGTATTTGGTCCGAGAGACACTGAAATACTTATTTATTTCAAAACTTTTTCTAAAGGATTGAATAGTGTCATTGGTTTCGATGCGAAATATCTGAGTCTTGTTTATGTTGAAGATCTAGCTGACGGAATTATTTTAGCTGCAGAGAATGATATTGCTAACGGTCAGAAATATTTTATCAGCCTTGATAAGGCATATAACTGGGATGAGATCGGAAGCGTCACATCACAGCTGCTGGGAAGAAAAGCTTTTAAAATAAGACTTCCGCACTCCGTTGTGTATTCAGTGGGTTATCTTGCAGAGCTTTTTTCAACCTTCTCAAAAAAACCAGCTACGTTAAACCTTGAAAAATGCAGAGATATTACTCAGCTTCGCTGGGTCTGTTCAAATGAAAAGGCAAAGAAAGAATTAGGCTTTAAGAACAAGTATACATTAGAAGAAGCATTTAAGAAAACGATTAACTGGTATAAGGAAATGAAATGGATATGATCTATGTAAAATTTTGATTTTTAATTTTAATATACAATTAATTACAAATTTCAATATTTGACATTTGACGTTTGACAAAACAATCAATCATAAACCATATTAAGACTTGAAGAAATACCTTGAAGAGATTTTAGCTGAAGCTTTTAAGAAATTAAATTATCCTGAAAAGAATATTCAGTTTGATAAACCGAAAGATGAAAAAAATGGCGACTTATCTTCAAACGTTGCAATGCTGCTGGCTAAAGATTTAAAATCCCCACCCGGAAAAATTGCTGAAGAAATTATTAACAATTTGAACTATGATAACGGGTTAATTTCCAAAATTGAAATTGCAGGTGCGGGTTTTATTAATTTTTTTATAGCAGATAGTTTTTATATAAAAGAGCTGGAGATAATTCTCAGAAAAAAATCTGATTACGGCAGATCGGATCTGAATATAAACCGCACTGCTAACCTTGAATGGGTAAGTGCAAATCCTACCGGTCTTCTTCATTTAGGTCACGGACGCCAGGTTGCGCTTGGTAAAACTATTGCAAATTTACTTGAATGGACCGGATACATCGTTACACGTGAATACTATTATAATGATGCGGGGAATCAGATGAATACTCTGGGAAGATCAGTTTATTCAAGATACATGCAGATCAGCGATCCGTCTGTCCCATTTCCTGAAGATGGATACGCAGGTCAATATGTCAAAGACATTGCAAAAATAATATTTGATGAATGTGCATATGAAATTAAAATGGATTACACAAA
>JBDTWU010000287.1:0-3047 GCA_040006535.1 bacterium
GGCAGATCGATTAATCTGGCCCTTTCTACAAGAGGAATCCATGCATTGAAAGAAATAGGCATATTCGATGAGATAAAAAAAATTTCGATACCGATGTATGGAAGGATGATACATTCCATAACGGGCGAATTAAATTTCCAGAGATACGGCAAAGATGATTCGGAATATATCAACGCAGTTTCCAGAGCAGAGCTGAATAAATCCCTGATGAACCTTACTGAAAAAAATCCGAATGTAAAAATATATTTTAATGAACGATGCACGGGCATTGATTTCAAAAATGCCAGTATGAGATTCCACAATGAGCTCACAAATGCAGTAACAGAAATAAATTCTGATGTGGTTATTGCGACCGATGGTGCAGCATCTGCCATTAGAATGGAAATGCTAAAAATACCAAGATTTAATTTTTCCCAGGATTATGAAAATTACGGTTATAAAGAATTGACAATACCCGCAGGAAAAAACGGACATTTTTTAATGGAAAAAAATGCACTTCATATATGGCCGCGCGGCACATTCATGCTGATCGCTTTACCTAATTTTGACGGGAGCTATACGTGTACTTTGTTTCTTGCTTATGACAAGTCTCCTGGAGGAGAGAACAGCTTTGAACATTTGGATTCAAAGGAAAAGGTAAGGAAATTTTTTGAAAAGCATTTTCCGGATGCGACTAAGCTGATGCCCTCTTTATCAGAGGAATTTTCCCTCAATCCTACCGGCAGCTTAATTACAATAAAGTGTTATCCATGGATCGCTGAAGATAAAGTTGCATTGCTCGGTGATGCAGCTCATGCAATAGTTCCATTCTTTGGGCAGGGCATGAATGCAGCATTCGAAGACTGTTCATATTTAAATGAGTGCATTGAAAAATACGGCAATGATTGGGAGAAAATTTTCTGTGAATATCAAAAGCTTCGTAAGATAAATTCGGACGCTATCGCTGATCTTGCACAACAAAATTTTGTTGAAATGAGGGACCTTGTTGCTGATAAAAGATTTCAACTGAAGAAAAAAATTGAAACTGAATTATACAAAAAATATCCGGGTAAATTTGTACCAAAATACTCAATGGTTACATTTCACAGGATCCCCTATTCAATTGCACTCGAGAGAGGAGAGATCCAGGAAAGAATCCTCATGGAGTTGACCGAAGAAATTGACGATGCAAAAGATGTTGATTGGAAAAAGGCCGAAAAGCTTATTAATGATAATCTGGACAATTATTTTTCATTCATCGAGTATTTTGATAACAAGTGACAGGGATGCTTTGAAGAAATACCGGATTCAGCATTTTCAGGGACTCGATTCCACTTCTTGCAAGACAGCAACGCTAATCCGAAAATCCCCCAGGTATGGCGTTCCGGCTTTTGCATATTTAAAATAGCGTTTATTTAAAAAAATTGTCATTTAATAAAAGTTCTAATTAAAGTAAATTCAGTAAAATAAGCTGAAGCTAAAATTAGTGTATGTTTGAAAAATTTGTTCTCGGAAAGATACAGACTGAGAATACTATTATAAACAATTTTTGGGAAAGCATTCTTTCCGGGAATAAGTTATTGAAGGAGGCTATCGTAGGTAGTAATTTGTCTGATTTTACCAAGACTTATATTATCAGCGATCTGAATGAGACTGTGGATAAAGATGAGCTGCAGCAGAGAATTGAAAAAGGCAACAAGCTTTATTTTAATTATACGCTCAGACCAAAATGGACTATACTGACCTTCCTCTTTAATAATTTTGAATCCCGCCCGCCAAACGAGATCCTGAAAAAGCTCAGACTCTTTCCCTTTTATAATTTTTACACAGATGCGATAAATGATTTCATAAACAAAAATTCCCAGATATTTTCTACAAAAGCCGAGATCACTGATGTGATTGATCAGACAGACAGAGCGGTTTATCAAAAGCTTACAACGGACATAAATAATGTTAAGATCAGAAATTTCTTTTTGCAGATCTTTAAGCTGAAGTATGAAGAGGATAAATATAACCTTGAATCAGCAGTGCCTTATTCCTTCATTAAAATTTATCTTGAAGATAAATCTTATTTTGATCTGCTGAAGAAATTTACAGTAATAAAAATAATTAATGACGAATACGAAATAAGCCTTAAAGACATAATTAAAGTTCTGACTGATAAATATAATATTCCTGAAAAAGAAAATATTAAAGAAAAAGAGAAGGCAGCGGAAAATACTGAAGACCAGGAAATAATTTTGACTGATGTATCTTACAATAAAATAATTAAGAAAGAGGAGAAGGAAAAAATTGCTCTTAAACAAACTGAGCCTGAAAATTCAGGGTTTACGAAAATTTCTCAATCTGAGAAAATATATTCAGAGCAGCTTTTAAAAGCCGGGGAAGAAAAGAACGCATCAGAGAATGATAATATTATTTCTCCGCCAGATTATGATGTTAAAAAGCTTTTTAATGGAAAACATCTGGAAAAAATTACGGATAAGGTTTATAATTCGGATCTCCTTTACAGAGATAAATCTTTTACAAGGCTTAATCATTACAAGACATGGTCTGAAGCATCCAATCATATGAAAGATATTTTCAAAATAAATAAAGTAGATCTATACAGTAAAGAGGTAATTTCATTCATTAATATTTTAAATGAGTTTTTTCAAAACAGGGAGTAAAATTTGTTCTTAGATTATGCAAAGATCTTCATAAAGTCAGGTGCGGGAGGCAATGGCTGCGTAAGCTTTCGCAGAGAAAAATATGTTCCGAAAGGAGGACCTAACGGAGGTGACGGAGGAAAAGGCGGCGATATAATTTTCAAAGCAACTTCACAGCTTTCCACGCTTGTTGACTTCCGGTATAAGGCTCATCATAAAGCTGACTCAGGAGGCAACGGACTCGGGGGACTTAAGACAGGCGCAAGCGCAGAAGATGAAGTAATTCTTGTACCCCGCGGGAGTATTATAAAAGATTTTGAATCCGGAGAAATTTTAGCCGAACTTCTGAACGACGGGCAGGAAGCTATTTTACTTCCGGGCGGTCGGGGCGGCAAGGGGAATAATCACTTTAAATCCTCT
>JBDTWU010000288.1:0-2278 GCA_040006535.1 bacterium
TGTACTGATTGATTCGCATGATTTTTTATGCAAAAAATTATTAAATAAATTTACATTACCCTCAGGTGTGCTTCGGGAAACTTTTTCAAATCTTAAGAGAGCAGATCTGATCATTCAGAATAATAAAGACCGTGAACTGAGGATCATTCCCCAGCTTGAAGCATATGGCAAAGATATTTCAGTTTTGAGATACAAAACGGAATATTTTATCGATAATAAAAACAGTATTTTGCAGAATTATAAATACGATGCATTATTATTTTCTGGAATTGCAAACGATGAATCGTTTGTAAACATGGTAAAGCAGTCAGGTATAAATGTCAGTGAAGTTATACAATACTCTGATCATTACATATACAATGAAGCTGACATTACATTATTGGTAAAGAAATACCGGGAAGGTAAAATTTTTATTACGACTGAAAAGGATTTTATAAAGTTGCGTCGGTTTGAAGAATTTGTAAACAAATATCCGGTTTACTTTTTAAAGTTAGGAATTGAAATAATTTTAAACAGTAATGTTCTGTATAAAAAGCTTGATGAAATAATCAAATGAAAATCGGTATTACAAAAACTGAAGCGAGATTTGAAAAATATATTAACTGGCTTGATCATTTTCAGATAAGTTACGTAATCCTCGACTTTGAAAATCATGAAGAAGGTTTAAGGAGATTCGAAGAATGTAATGGACTTCTGCTTACTGGCGGTGTTGATATCTATCCGGAGATCTACTGCGACCGGGACACTACTGAAACTAAAGGAACTTATAATCCGGAAAGAGACGCGTTTGAATTGAAAATTCTTGAAACGGCACTTATAAAAAAAATGCCCATACTTGCTGTGTGCCGCGGACTGCAGCTTGTAAATATACATTACCGAGGAAGCCTTATATCCGATCTTGAGGAAATAAGAAATGTAAATCACCGGAAGGTTTCTCCGGGAGAAGACAGGCTTCATAATGTAAATATATTTGAGCATACTCTGCTGCATGAAATTACAAATGAAGATTCAGCAATTGTCACCAGCTCACATCATCAGGCGATCGACCGGATCGGGGAGGGATTAATAATAAATGCAAAATCTGATGACGGAATCATTGAAGGAATTGAATATCAAGATAAATCTGGCTCTCCGTTTTTTATAGGAGTGCAATGGCATCCTGAACGATTTAAAGATCTGAACGCTCCGGCATCAAAAAATATTCTTGAAAAATTTATTTCAGAGTGTACGAATGAATTATAAAATGAAAATAATTTATGCTATAAGTTTAATTATTTGCTTAATTTTTTTTTCCTGTACTGCATCAAACGACAACGGTTCAAACACGGAAATTTCATTCCAGGATCTTAAAGGAAGAGTCAATGCAAATGCACAGAAGCTGATATCACTTGATGCAGACGGTGATATATCAATTGAGTCACCCACGATCAGCACCAACGGTTCGGTGACTGTGAGCATCAGTAAACCTGACAGCGTCTTTATTAAATTAGAAGGTCCGTTTGGAATTGATGTGGCAAATCTTTTGATAACAAGAAACAACTTTGTCTATTATAATGTGATGGAAAACCGGGTTATATCAGGACCTTCAACTCCTAAAAATCTTGGCATAATAATGCGGATCAAAATTGAATTTGATGATATGTTAAATGCTTTTTCGGGAAAGTTTGCGATCGGAAATGAAACCTACGACGAAACCACAGTTTCCCGCGCCGGCATGAATTATCTTGTTACATTAAAGAAAAAAGATGACATCAAAAAATACTGGATCAATTCGGAAGATTTTTATGTAACAAAATTCGGATCATATGACAATGAAGGCAATACAAAGATCGAGATCGCATATGAAAATTTCTACCAGAAAGATGAAATATTTTTTCCCAAGAAGATCTCTATCACAAGACCAAAGGAGAATCAGAATATCTGGCTCAACTATTCAAATGAAAAATTCAATAACAACCGGCTTAATTTTAAATTAAAAATCCCGAAGAGCGCAAAACAGGTCAAATGGCATTGATAACGGATGATGCAAAATATGAAGTCTCCATAATTCTTACATTATTCAACAGTAAAAATTATTACCTGAGATCTATAGATTCAATTTTAAAACAAACTTTTAAAAATTATGAGCTTGTTATAGTTGATGACGGGAGCACTGATAATATTGAAAACGAAATTTTTTCTTGTTTAAAGCTTTATAAGAATTTCAAATATATCAGGCATTCAAACAGGGGGCATCCGTTATCACTCAATAGCGGTATCATAAGCTCAACTGCTTCGT
>JBDTWU010000289.1:0-2261 GCA_040006535.1 bacterium
ATCCCCGGGGTAAGTAATGGCTGGACTCAGCCGATCATAAACAGGATCAACATGCTTTCTACGGGAATAAGAACAGACCTTGGAATAAAAATTTTTGGTGATAATCTCGATACTCTCGAACGGCTTGCAATAACGGCAGAAAGTTTAGTAAAGAAAATACCCGGCGCAGCAGACGTATATGCCGAACGAACCCAGGGTGGATCTTACATAGATATTGAAGTAAAGCGTGATGCAATTTCAAGATATGGATTGAATGTAGGTGATGTTCAGGATGTTGTTGAAACCGCAATAGGCGGTGAAAACATTTCAAAGACAGTAGAAGGCAGAAGAAGATTTCCTATTCGTGTCAGATACATGAAAGATTATCGTCTTGATGTCGAAGCATTAAAGAAGGTTTGGGTGAGTGTTTCGAATGGCTCTATAAATTCAATGAGTGAAATTGGAAGCAATTTTTTAAGCAATAATAAAAAAATTCAAATACCGTTAGGCGAATTAGTTGATATAAAAATTAATTCCGGACCGCCGATGATATCATCTGAAAATGCTTTGCTCAGATCGGTTATATTTTTAAATGTCAGAGGACGTGATATGGGAAGCTTTGTCAATGAAGCAAAGGATGTTCTTGATAAAGAATTTACTCCTTCTTTGCCAAAAGGATATTTTTATACATGGAGCGGGCAATGGGAAAATCAGATACGTGCAAAAAAAACATTGCAGATTATTATTCCCGTAGTGTTCCTGATAATTTTTATTATGCTATATTTTACTTTCAAAAATTTTCTTGAAGCTGCACTTGTAATGCTGTCTGTTCCTTTCGCTTTAATAGGCGGGATTTATCTGATGACAATACTTAACCTAAATTTTTCTGTAGCAATCTGGGTAGGATTTATAGCGCTTTATGGAATTGCGGTCGAGACAGGTGTAATAATGGTAATTTATCTTCACGAAGCTCTTGATAAAAAATTAATCTCAAAAGGTATTACCATAACGCAGCAGGATTTGATTGATGCGACAGAAGAAGGAGCGATTTTAAGATTGCGTCCGAAGCTAATGACTGTGGCAGTTGCAATTATGGCTCTTCTTCCCGTCATGTGGGCAACCGGAACAGGAGCTGATTTAGCAAAGCCGCTCGCAGTTCCTTTAATTGGTGGTATACTTACTTCAGCAATTCATGTATTATTTGTTACTCCGGTAATTTTTGTAATGGTTAAAGAGCATTTTAGAAAAAAAGGAAAATTGCAGCAATCAGATACGACAAAGTTTATGCTGCATGGATAACTTTTTTTTCGCGAATCACTATATGCTTTCTCAACAGCTAAGATTTCTTTCTACTCGTTTCCAAATCTTCTGATTGGGAACGTGAACTTTTGATTATATTATTAAAATCTTATTTTACAAAATCAGACATAGTTATCACATATAATAATTCGACTAAGTTTGTTATTATTCGAAGACCTTGATTTAAATTAATATAAATTTAATTTAAACCCACTAAAAAATTTAATTTACAATAAGGTATGTGAAATTGGAAATGAAAGTAATAATATTCAGATTTGTATTTTTGTTTTTAATTTTTTCAACTTTAGAGGTTACTTCTGAACACCTGATTCAGTTTATAAGATTGCGACTGTAAGGTATTTAGACTCAGTTTGACGGAGCAAATCATCCGAGAGGGATTTTATTATTATACTCTAGGGAATGAAAATTTTTCTGAAACGAAGAAGATGATTTTATTAAAATAAAAAAATATTAAAATGAAAAAACTTTTCTTACTACTTTTATTTATTCCTGTGATTTCTTATTCTCAGTGGCAGCCGGATGTCCGTCTTACCAATGACCCTGCTATTTCTTTTACATCCCGAAATAATGCCCGGTGTGTGGCAGCAAGCGGAAATGTTCTGCATGTTGTATGGTATGACTATCGTGATGCGGGGAACTCTGAGATATATTATAAACGCTCAACAGATGGAGGTATAAGCTGGGGAGCAGATACACGACTTACGAATAACTCTGCTTTTTCGGAGCGTCCTTCTGTCTCAGTATCCGGTTCAGTTGTGCATGTTGTATGGTCTGACCAACGTGATGGAAACCTGGAGATCTACTACAAACGCTCAACAGATGCAGGCGTAAGCTGGGGATCAGATACACGGCTAACGAATAACTCTGCTACTTCATACAATTCTTCTGTAACGGTATCTGGTCAAGTGGTGCATCTTGTATGGTCAGACACTCGTGATGGGAACTTTGAAATATACTATAAA
>JBDTWU010000290.1:0-5460 GCA_040006535.1 bacterium
AAATTAACATAAGCCCAGTTAGTTTGTATGATCTGCGCCTTCAATGATCTTAAACTTGTCTGACCCGAAGTATGAGGAAAACCATCTGTATAAACAAAGAACATAGTCTGATCCCCCATCAGAAATGGTTTTCCTTCTGAAGTAACGTATGCTCCCTGATTTACAGGCCAGTTTGTATAATCTTCGCTCGTAGTATTTCCCTTATCGATCTTATAGATCCTGTAACCAGGATCTGTCCGGGGAGCTCCGTTCCCGTCAACGTATCCAGGAAGATAATCATAAGAATATACTGCAACTGCTGTAAGCGTATCATTTCCTGAAACACAACCGAGCCATAGTCCGGAAGCATACCTCGCTGTCTTGCCTGTTCCCTTCGGCCAGACAAATCCTGCGTTCTGAGTCACCGGATCTCTGTTAAAGCTTCCGTTAGTTCGGTACCATGTACTGATAGCGTTTGCATCCATTGTTTTTGAATCGACCGCGGATAAATTGCTGAGAGGATTCAAATTTATTTTATGCTTTTCAGGATCATCATCATTTGAGTGAAATGCAATGAATGCTAATGATGAAATTATTATAAAAGAGAGAGTTGTTTTCTTCATCAAAAATTTATTTATCACAAAATTATATTTAATTCCTATACAATGCAAAGATTTCTTTTCCTGTTTGCGGGATGAATACAGCATATATAATAGAGTAAGGATTATTTATTTCCCGATTAAATGCTCTTTTCGCTTTAAAAATAAATGGTCAGACAAAATAATAACAGGACACAAAATGCAGTTTGTGGATTATTCCTGACAATGACATTTGATATTTGACGTTTGAAGTTTGACATTCCGAGGCTTTTTACTTTTAACTTTCTACTTTTAACTTTCAACTTTTAACCTTTAACTTTATATTACCTTCACTAACAAGAACTCTTTCAATTTTTCACAGTATTTTCTCAGAGTAAATTTTTTAACCTTACTTTAATTTTCAGATCCGATGGCGGAATATATTCATCTGCATAACCATTCACATTATTCTTTACTCGATGCAATCTCCACGATAGGCGGACTTGTGGATGCTGCTGTGGAGAATAAAATGTCAGCGGTCGCATTGACTGATCACGGTGTTATGTACGGGGTGATGGAGTTTTACAAAAGAGCAAAATCCAAAGGTGTAAAGCCCATCATCGGTTGTGAAGTTTATGTAGCTCAGTCAGGAACGAGATTTGACAAAGGAAAGAAAAATGTCAAAGCTATAGAAGAGATCGAAGAGCAGAATCTTGAAAATTCTGACGGACTGACTTCTACAAATATTAATTACGCTCACCTTATACTTCTTGCAAAAAACGAAACAGGATATAAAAATCTCATAAAGCTAACGTCACTGGGACATACTGAAGGATACTATTATAAGCCCCGTATTGACATGGAAATTTTGAGCCGTTATCATGAAGGTCTTGTCGCAACTTCCGCATGCGCCGGAGGAGTAATCTCATGTTATATTACGCGTGATGATATGAAGACGGCGGAAAAGATGACCGGCATTTATAAAGATATTTTCGGTGATGATTTTTATCTGGAGCTTCAGGATCATAATATTGCTGCCGAGAAAAAAGTTATGGCAGCCATGCCCGGGCTTGCAAAAAAATTCGGACTGAAGCTCATAGTAACAAATGATGTTCACTATATCAAAAGAGAGCATTCAATTGCACATAATATTTATCTTAACATAAGCGCAAAGCAGTCGGCTAAATCAAACCGGAGTTCAGACCCGGGTGAAATTCTTACAAACCTCCGGTATGGAACTGATCAGATCTATTTTAAATCTGCAGATGAAATGTGTGAGCTGTTCAGAGATTATCCTGAGGCGATTCAATCCACGCTTGAAGTTGCTGAGAAGTGTAATCTGAACCTCGATACATCGCAGAACTTCATGCCCAATTTCCAGATCCCTGAGAAGGGAAATAAAATAAAAACCTTTGATGACTATCTTGAAAAACTTTCCACGGAAGGTTTAAAAAATAAATTTCCGGTCCTCACAAAAGAACTTGAAGACAGATTGAATTTTGAGCTGGATGTGATCAAGAGAATGAATTTCTCCGGATATTTTTTAATAGTAGAGGATTTTATAAGTTATGCAAAAAGCAAAGGAATTCTTGTCGGGCCGGGAAGAGGAAGTGCAGCCGGAAGTCTGGTATGCTATGTCATAGGAATTACAAATGTGAATCCGCTCGATTATGATCTGCTCTTCGAAAGATTTCTCAACCCGGAAAGAGTTTCTATGCCGGATATAGACATTGACTTTCAGGATGACAGGAGAGATGAGGTCATACAATATGCAAAGGAAAAGTATGGAGAGAATTCAGTTGCACAGATTGTAACATTCAATAAGCTTGCACCGCGGGGTGTCCTCAAGGATGTCGGCAGAGTTCTTAATTTTCCCTTCCAGGAGATCAATGATCTGACAAAGCTGATACCTATAATTTTCGGCAAAGTGAAAAAGCTTAGTGAGTGTATGAAAGAGGAACAGGACTTTAAGAAATATTTCGAAACGGGTGATAACTATCAGAAAGAAGAGAAGAGAAAGCTTTTCGAATATTGTCTTGTTCTTGAAAACCTTAACAAAAATTCATCTATTCATGCATCCGGGCTGGTGATAGCTCCGGGGAATGTAACCGATTATGTACCGCTGTCAAAGGTAACAGGTGAAGATAATGTATTCTGTACACAGTATGATATGAATCAGCTGGAGGATGCAGGGCTGATCAAGATTGACTTCCTCGGTCTTAAGGAATTGAAAGTCCTGGGAAAAGCTCTTGCGCTTATAAATGAGAGATATAAGAAAAATATAACGATCGATAATATACCTCTCGATGATGAGAAAACTTATGAGCTCTTTTCAGCCGGCTCGACAATAGGAATATTCCAGTTTTCAAAAAGTAAAATGCGTGAATATCTGGCTAAGCTGAAACCGAGGAACATCAATGATCTGGCAGCTATGAATGCATTGTACCGCCCGGGACCTATGAAACTAATCCCGGATTTTATTGATAAGAGGTTCGGCAAAAAGAAGGTTACATATCTTCACCCTAAGATGGAAGATACACTGAAGGAAACTTACGGAATAATTGTATATCAGGAACAGGTAATGCAGATCGCAAGAGACGTGGCAGGATTTTCTCTTGCTGAAGCGGATAATATGAGGAAGGCGATGGGAAAAAAGATCAAGGAGAAAATGATTGAGATCAAAGAGAAATTTATTTCAGGAGCAGTTGCCAATAAGGTCAGCAAGCGCGATGCATCAGAAATTTTCAACCTGATCCTTGATTTCGCCGATTATGGTTTTAACAAGTCTCACGGTGTCGCCTATTCCATTTTAGCATTTTACTCTGCATATCTGAAAACCCATTACCCGCTTGAGTTCCTTACCGTTTCAATGGCATGCAGGAAGGGAGATGAAATTGAGCTTCAGCAGCTTGCAAACGAATGCAGAAAGATGAAAATTATTTTGAGAGCTCCTGATATAAATGAAAGCCAGATGGATTTTGCCATAAGATATTCGGACAAGGGTGATAATGTCGGGGAAATATTATACGGGCTCAGCGCTATCAAATGCGTAGGAGAAAAGGCAGCTCAGAACATTATTGACATGAGAAAAGAGAAAGGAATATTTACCGGTTTTATTGATTTTCTTAAGAAGGCTGATCTGAGACTTGTAAATAAAAAAGCTGTTGAAAACCTGATCTTTTCCGGAGCATTCGATGCAATTGACAGTAACAGGAATAAATTATTTCTTAATCTGGAGCGTTCAACAATGTATGCTCAGCGTTACAGCACGAGCCAGGAAGCAAACGGACAGGAAGGATTATTCGGTGGAAAAGAAAATTCAAAAGTTGTTAATCAGGATTATATAATTCAGAATTATGAAGACTTTGCAGAAGCTGAAAAGTATAACAGGGAAAAAGCGGCTATAGGTTTTTATATTACCGGACATCCTCTTTCAAAATACGAAAAAGATATTGAAAGCTTTATTAACCTGACATTCGGTGAGGAGCCCTCTGAGATAGACTTTAACAAAGTTAAGAGTGCCACGATGTGCGGGGTCATAAATGATGTTCAGATCAAGCTTTCAAAGAAAGGAAACAAATTTGTTATATTTAACCTCGTTGACTTTTACGGTTCGGGAGAATGTGTTGCTTTCGGCAGACTTTTCGAAGAGAAGCAGAGACTATTTGTCAATGACAGTCTGGTAATTGTGCGCGGGACGCCGGAAGAGAACGGCGACAAGATAAAGATGACTATAAATGAAATTTACAGCATAGATACATTTCTGGAAATTTTTACAAAAAATCTTACTTTATGTTTAAGCGAAAAGCTTACTGACGTTTCGAAAATTGCTTTAATAAAAAATGCTGTTGAAAATCATCAAGGAACTTCAAACTTATTTTTCAACGTTATGAATTCTAATCACGCAAGAACTTTTCTTTCAAAAGAATATAAAATTAAAGCAACAAAGGAATTAATTTCAAACTTGAAAAATATAGTTGGAGAAAATAACTTGAGACTAAATTAAAATAATTTATTAACTTATATAGAAAGGAACAAATAAAAATGAAATCAATCGAATTAACAGATGCTAATTTTGAACAGGAAGTTTTGAAATCCGAATTACCTGTATTAATAGATTTCTGGGCGGTATGGTGCGGTCCATGTAAAATGATTGCTCCTATTGTAGAAGAGATCGCTGCTGAATTTGACGGCAAGGTCAAAGTCGGAAAGCTTGATATTGATAATAACCAGCAGGTGTCTGTGAAATACGGGATCCGAAGCATTCCTACACTTTTAATATTTAAAGACGGAAAGATTGCAGATCAGATCGTCGGCGCAGTTCCTAAATCTGCAATTGTTCAAAAGCTTAATGCGCATATTACTGATAACGCTCCGGTGAAAGCTGGTGAACAAGAGAAAGCTAAAGAAGCTGTCAATTAAGAATATCTTTATATATTTTTACAGGATCTTACCTTTATGACAAACTGTAAGATCCTGTTTCATTTTAATAAATTATTATTAATAAATCCAATGAACTCAGAACTGAAAAAGATCCGCTTTGTTTTTTCAATAGTATTTTTCATTGCATTTGTTATTTTCAGCTCATGCGGAAAAGATAACAAAACTGAACCGCAGGGAACTAAGACAGACAATGAAAAAAAAGATTCTCTTACTGAATCCAAAAATCCCGGGAGCTTTATAATAAGCTATGATCTGATGGGAATGATGAAAGGTAAGATGGACATTATGAGAAATGGAAATAATCTGAAACAAATGATGAATTCTGAAATAATGGGAATGATGAATATTAATACTATTTATATACTGGATAATAATGTGTACAGCATTACGGAAGCAGGCGGTCAGAAATTTGCAACTAAATCTGATCTGCAGGAATATAACAGCCGCAAGCAGACAGGTG